>DAHVAR010000063.1 GCA_027314515.1 Actinomycetota bacterium | reverse complement strand
GGCGCGGTGCCCTCGGGGCGGAAGGTCCTCGACCCGGCCGTGATGGGACCGCCGATCGTGTGGCTGGCCTCAGACCAGGCGGCCGGCGTACACGACGAGCGCATCGTGGCCGCCGAATTCGACAGTTGGCTGCGCGCCAGGCGGCCATGAGCATCGGCGCGCTTGACCCCGCTGCTCCACAACCGGGAACGGCTGTGCATCGTCGCGACGCTGGCGGCACTGCCCGACGGCGACGCTGCGGCACATGCCCCAGATAGCCGGACAGGATCATCCGGCACCAGCCCGGCCGCTCGGGCCGGCGATGCCGACCGGGACGCCGCTGCCGCGGTCCTGGGCGAGCATTTTGCGCAAGGCAGGCTGACACTCGACGAACTGAGCGCCCGGCTTGACGCCACGCTGACTGCCACCACGCACGGCGAGCTATCCCGCGCCACCTGGGACCTGCCGGGACCTCACGCTATCGCCAGCCCAGGCCAGCCTTCCGCGCAGGAAACGCCCAAGACGAGGGCACAAGCCCGGCCGGGCTCCACACCGACGACTATGGCAAAACCACCGCCGCTGAATCCGAGATCGGCGGGAGATAATGGCGTCCTGCCGGAAGGGGACTGCGTTGAGCGAAGAGATTGAGTATGCGGTCTTCGATGGCGTTGCGATAGTGACCATCAACAGGCCGCAGAAGCGTAACGCCATGTCCTACGCGACGCTCGCCATGTTCTACGAGGCAGTCACGCGGGCCGCGGCGGATCCGGAGGCGCGTGCCGTCGTCATCACTGGCGCCGGGGGCGCTTTCTGCGCCGGCACCGACCTTGCCGACCTGGCCAGTGTCGCGCCCGGCGCTCGGGCAGTGGGCGGCAGTCCGCGTGAGGCACCTGTCGGCTGGGCCATCCAGCAGTGCCCGAAGCCGGTCGTGGCCGCAGTCGACGGGCCGGCGGTCGGCATGGGCGCGGAGTTCACGACCCAGTGCGACGTGCGGATCGCCAGCACCACGGCGCGGTTTTCCTGGAACTTCGTCCATCGCGGCCTTGTCCCGGACACCGGCGCGGCATCCTGGCTGCTGCCGCGCCAGATCGGCCTGACCGCCGCCGTCCGGCTGGTGCTATCCGGCGATTTCCTGTCGGCCGGCGAAGCGTTAGAACTCGGCTATGTCAGCGCCGTGGTCGATCCGGCTGTCGTCGTGGACGAGGCCTGCGCCGAGGCCAGGCGGTTGTCCCGTGGATCGCCGCTGGCAGCGCGATTGGCCAAGGAACTGATCTACGCCGGCCTGGAGCGGGGGATCAGCGAGCACCTCGACCGCAACCGCGAGGCGCTGGAAACGTGCTTTGCTTCTGATGACCACCGTGAGGGAGTCGCCGCCTTCCTCGAGCGGAGGGAACCCCGCTTCACGGGCCGCTGAGAGGAGCCTCAGATGGGTGATCAGGAGCTAAGCACGAAGGCGAGGCGGCTTGCGTCCGCGCTTGAGCCCTTCGCGGCGCAGGTGTACTTCTCCCCTGAGTGCCATGCGGAGTATGCCGGCCTGGGTTTCTCGCCGAGCCCGGCGGAGCGCAATGGGGTGGCGACGCCGGACGGGTCTGCTTACTTCTGCAGCAGGGGTTCGCTGCTCGGGCAGGTTCCTGGCCAGCTGGTAGCCTCGGCATTCGCCGTGTTCAATCCGGCGGTCGTTATCCCGGCTGTCACCTTCGGCTGGTCACTGACGTCCGCTCAGGTCATCGAGCGGGCCAGGACCGAGGGAGCCATCGCGCAGCTGACGAGGATCCTCGGAGCTGCGCCTTCGGGTGTCGAGCGACTTCGGGACGCCCTCGGTCGGGCCAGCAGCGCGCTCCCGGTGGCGGGGAGGCCGTTGTACGCGGGCGTCCTGGCTCAGGAGGTGCCGGCTTCGCCACTCGGCGCGGCCTGGCGGTTTGCCGACCGGCTTCGCGAATTCCGCGGCGACTGCCACACGGCCGCTTGGACGTCGGCCGGCTTCGACGCCGTCGAGATCGGGTTGCTGACGGAGCTGTACTGGGGCGGGCGGTTGAAGACCTATATCCGGTCGAGGGCGTGGTCGGATGCTGAACTCGATGACGGCATCAATCGACTCGAGGAACGCGGGCTGCTCCAGGGCGGCGCGTTCACCGAACAAGGACGGAACGAGCGCGAGGCGGTCGAGCGGTCCACGGATCGTCAATGCCGTCCAGTGATTGAGTCGCTGGGAGATGAATTCGACACCGTCATAAATATATTGACGCCAATGGGCCAGGAGATTCGCGCTAAGCACGGGTATCCCGCCTCGGGACCGCGCGATATCGCAGATCGCGCAGCAAGTGAGGCCCGACTATCTTGATTGCGCTGGCGGAGAAGCGGGCCACGCCCCAGGCGGCCCCCTCCGGTTGCGCGGCGAGCATCTGCTCCGGTGATATCGGCTGAGCCGGCTGCCGGAAGGTGCGCTGTGCGCCGCTAGCGCGCTGAGCTTTCGCCCGTGTCAGCCGACGCTCGGGTCTTGGCGCTGGCTCCTCGCGCGGTGGGCCGGTCAACGCATCGGTAAGGGCGGCAATGGTGCCGACACTGCTGCGCCGGCTGACTGCTGGCCGTCGAGGACGGCGCGCAAGGTACCCTGGTAGCAGAATGAGGGTAGAAAGGAAGACCGGCGTGAGTCTCAACATCAAGAATGCCGAGACACACCAGCTCGTCCAGGAACTCGCCGCGCTGACCGGGGAGACGCAGACGGCCGCGGTCACCATCGCGGTCCGGGAGCGCCTGGACCGGGTCCGGCATCTGCACGAGACCGGCCTGGCAGACCGGCTACTGGCCATCGGCAGGGACACCGCGCCACGGCTGCGGGAACCGTTCCGCTCTGCTGATCATGGCGAACTGCTCTACGATGACCGCGGACTGCCGACGTGATCATCGATACGTCCGCGCTCATCGCGATCCTGCGCGACGAAGCCGACGCAGCCGACATGGCCCGCGCCATCGAGCGCGCGGAGGACCGGCGGATCTCCGCCGCAAACTGGCTGGAAACCGCAGTGGTCATCGATGGCAGCCGGGATCCGGTCGCCAGCCGCCGCTTCGACGAACTTGTCCAGACAGCGGAACTGCACGTCGAACCGGTGACCTGGGCCCAGGCCCGCATAGCCAGGGAGGCCTACCGTGATTTCGGGAAGGGCAGCGGGCACAAGGCCGGGTTGAACTTCGGCGGCTGCTTCGCCTACGCCCTGGCGAAGACATACAGCGAACCGCTGCTCTTCAAGGGAGACGACTTCGGTCACACCGACATCGTCTCCGCCCTCCCCGGCGAATCGGCCCTCCCCGCCGAACCCGGCAGCCCTGGCGATAGTGCGCCTGCTCCATCGGCCGAACCAGACGACGGCCCCGGCTGATACCCGTCAGATCACGTGGATGGCGATGTCGCGGGCTGTTGCCTGAATGGTGGGCCCGAGCTGCCTGAGGAGCTCGTTCATCGGCACCAGTGACCATGGGATGGCCACGTTGACGGCGGCCACGACGTCGCCGGAGCGTGAGCGGATGGGCGCGGCGATGGAGCGCAGCGCGCTTTCGAGTTCCTCGTCGTTGGTGGCGAGGCCGGTGCGGCGTACTTGTTCCAGCTCCGCGTGCAGGGTCTTCTTGTCGGTGAGGCTCCGGGGCCCGCGCTGGAGGAGATCCGTCTGCTCCAGCAGGCGGTCGAGGTGGGAGTGTGGCAGGAACGCGAGCAGGGCCTTGCCGGTCGCGCTGCAGTAGCCGGGTATGCGTGAGCCGACGTGCAGGGTGAACTCCAGGTGGTGGTAGCGGCCGGGCCGGCCGCGTACCCGGTCGATGAGGATCACGTCGGTGCCGTCGCGGATCGCGAGGTTCGAGGTGTGCCCGGTGATGTCGGTGAGCCGGCGCAGGTACGGGGCGGCGATCTCGCGCAGCCCGAGTGATTCCAGCATCGCGAATCCCAGGTCCAGGACGCGCGCGCCGAGGCGGTACTTGCGGGTGGAGGCGTCCTGCTCGAGGAAGCCGAGAGCGGCGAGCGTGGCGGCGCAGCGGTGCGCCGTGCTGCGGGTGAGGTCCAGTTCGCGCGCCAGGTCGCTGATGCCCAGCATGGGCCGGTCAGGGGTGAACGCGCACAGGACCGCCAGACCGCGGTGCTCAAGGGCATCTCGTGCACCTCCGCAGGCAAGTGCACAGCCGTCGGCGAGTACGTGGACAGCTCAGGGAGATTCCAGGCGGCGGCCGCCCGCATAGCCCGACCCCACCGCCGGCCGTGTGCAACGGGCGGAGCGGTGGCCGGTGCCTGGCGGACCCGCCACGACTGCATGAAACCGCGCGGGCCTGTGTTCGCCGCGAGACAGGCCGGACAGCGCGTGCAAGGCCGATGAAGACGGTGGTGTCTAGGAGCGTGCCCACGGGTCATCCGGAGTAGGCCCGACGTCCGCGAGCACGGCTGCCATGTCGTCGGCGCAACCGGGATCCGGCAAGGCTGCGTCGGCCAGCAGTCCGAGCGCGTCGCGCAGCGGCCGACCGCTCCGCGCGGCAGCAGAGCCGGCTGCGGTGTCGTCGGGATGCACGCACGGCAGCGTACCGTTCTGTACGGTCCTGCCCGGCTTCCTGTCACGGTCCTGGCTGATCGCGCGTTACCAGCAAGGCTCCGGAACTGACCTTCCGAGCATCGGGTACTACGTCGCTTTCGCCCACTGGCGGGCGCCTGCATTTCGGCCGGCGTACTGACACGTTACGAGTCGGGCGTGATTGGCGAGCCGACGGGAAGCCGCGCAACTGCTGGTGCGGGAGACGCCGACAAGATCCGGAAGTCGGCCATGTGGGCACGTCGCCTTCGCGACAAAGCGGCCTGACGCCGATCGTCGCGCAACTTATCTTGCCTGGTCAGCGCCAAGGCAGTAGGGTTTCTGCGCCTGCCGAATTGCAGGATGAGACGAAATGGCATGATAGAAGGGGTGACTGCTTGTCAACAGGTGAGGGAAGTGCACGCAGACGTCACGTTCTCTTGGTGGCGGCAGCCGCGGGCCTAGCGGCCGCCTCGCTTGCCGCATCCGCGGGAAGCGCCTTGGCCGGCACCGCGCGTCTGGCTTCATCGAACGCCAGCTACCCGGTCCACAAGCTCGGGGGACCGCGCTACACGGTAGACGGCGGTGCCTCAGTACTGAACACAACGAAGACCGTCCCGCACTGGCATGGCTCCTTCGTGGATGGCGTTAACGGCCAGACCTATGGCTTCAACATGGTCGGCGCCAATCCCAGCACGGGAAGTCCGACAACGGTCAATGCCGAAGTCATCCCGCTGAACTTCAGCTTCGCCGCTGACAACGGGCAGACGTTCAGCGGCAGCCAGGTCTCGTCCTGGATGCAGCAGTCGCCGATCTTCCAGCCAGCTGCGCTTCCTTCTGGTGGGACGGCCCAGTACCTGGATGCGGTGATGCGGTCCGAGTTCAACAAGATCGGAACCGGCTACCACGTGCGGCTCAATGACACCGGCACCTTGCCAGCGAAGACACTCACTGTGCCAGCGCACGATGGGCAGATCTACGAGTTCGACGGCACGCCGTACGCCCTGGTCAGCTACAGCTGGTTCAGCGCGCAGCTGCAGGGAATCCTGGCTAGCGAGCACCTTAACCCGGCAACTCTGCCGATCGTGTTCAGTGACGACGTCTACCTCTACATCAAAACGCTGAACAACTGCTGCGTCATCGGCTTCCACGGCGCCGCGCACCCGACCGGCGCGGGCGGCGGCTCAACCCACGGTAACGGGAACCAGTCGGTGCAGACGTTCGCGTGGGCATCGTGGATCCCGTCTGCTAGCCTCTTCGGCCCGGGCCTCACGGACGTCGCGCCGCTGAGCCACGAGATCTCCGAATGGGGTCATGACCCGTTCGTCGACAACTATGTCAACCCGTGGGAGGTCCCGGGCGAGCCGCAGTACGGCTGCAGCAACGTGCTCGAGACAGGCGACCCCCTGGTAGGCGTGGACTTCGCGGCCGGGAGCACCAACCCCGATCCGGTAACCGGCCCGCAGTGGCACCTGCAGGACGAGGCGTTCCTCTGGTGGTTCGAACGCCAGCCCACGCAGGCATCTAACGACGCGTACTCCTACCTGGGTACGTTCACTAGTCCCGCTCCCACCTGCGGGTAGCTAGGCCCCTTCAGATAGCCGGTCAGGCCGACGTGCAGAACGTCGGCCCGACCGGCTCAGGGCAGTCGAGAGAACGAGGCTGCGCCGCGCTATTTCATGCTCGCCAAAGCGCGGCGGAAGGCGGTTATCGCGGCCGGGTGCCCTTCGATGCGCCAGTCCTGATGGTAGAGACCCTGATGCTGTGCCATGTCGAACCAGACCAGGCCGAGCAGGTCGTGGCTCTTGATGGCGGCGAACAGGCCGGGTATGACCCTGGCCTGGCCGGCTACTTGGCCGGCACCCGTCTCCGACAGCAGCACTGGCAGGCTAGTGATCTTCCGGACGGCACGCAGCGTGCGCTCGAAGACGCTGCCGAAGGTGGCGTGCCGGCGCACGAAGTAGCCGTCGATTCCGACCCAGTTCACGTAGGAAGCGCCGGGGTAGTAATCCCGCACCGGGCCGCTGCCGGGAAAGTTGATGTTGACCGTCCACAGCCAGGTAATGTTCGTAGCGCCCTGCTTGCGCATCACGGTGACTACGTGGCGCCACGCGGCGATCCAGGTGGCCGGCGACGTGTGCGTCCAGCCCCAGCCGTACCAGTTCCCGTTGGCCTCCGGGGCGAAGCTCAGGATGACTGGATGCCCGAAGTCCCGGACCTGCCGTGCATAAGAGCGGAGGTAGGAATCGTAATGTCCGGTTGCGATAGCTTTCATGCTAATATGATTGGGTTCTAGCTGGATGAGCGGTTCTGCCCCGTGCTTCAAGAGCGTGTCCGCGAACTTGGCAGAGAATGCCTGGTTCCAGCCGGCATAAGCGAGAACGATGTCCGGCTGTCGTCCGACAGCATTGCCGAATGCCGTCACCTGCTGATATGAGGTCGCTTCGGCTGGCTCGAAGACACCAAGATACTTCTGCTGGCTGAGCCTGTGGCCCGCCGCAGTGTGTGACTTCGGCCGGACTACCGGCGTGCCTGCCGCGGCTGCAAGATAGGGGGCCGCCACCGCTGCTGCTGCCACGGCAAAGCCGGTTGCTCCGATGACCGCCGTCCGGCCAGGCCGTCGCCGGTACTCGGCAGCTTGCTTGCGCCGGACCGGGATCAGCCGGCCGATCGCCGATATCGCGTAGCCGATAAGAACGAGCCTGACGAACAAGTACGGCCCGCCAGGCTCAAGTAGCGCTCGGCTAAGGTCCCGTAGCAGGCTCGGCATCCTGTCTCACGAGGTGGTGCCAGGAGACGGTGCCCCCGGTAAATTCGCGTTTCAGGGCCTGCAGGAGATACAGCCCGTCGAACATGCCATAGATCCACTCGGGGAACAGAAGGAGCGCCAGCAGCACGCCCTTCGGGCCGGCCTTCCGCACGGTAATGACGCGCTCGACGTAGATGACCGCAAGCATCGCGGCAATCCACGGCGGCATGTTCAGGCCAGGGTGCGCTGCCAGTGACCAGCCGAGGATGACCCAGCACGCGACCTGCGCGCCATACCGGAGATAGAAGAAGACCTGGCGAGCCCAGTTGGTCCACGTTGCATGAGTCATGCCATAGCAGCGCAGTGACGTCAGCGTTCCGCTCTGCCACCTCAAGCGCTGCCGGTACAGTAGCCGCCAGCTCGGCATGAGCTCCGTCTCAGCCGTGCAGCCGGCCGGCGCGATGCAGCGGAATCCCAGAGTCTTCAGCGCTAGCGTGATCTCATAATCCTCGGTAATGGACGAGCTGTCGTAATACTCCCCTGACCGGCCAGGCAGTCGGTTGCCGCGCTCCCGCGCCACTTCGCGCAGTACGGAAGCCCGGAACATCGTTCCCGTCCCCGACAGCACCCACAACGACTCACGACGAGGGACAAGCCGCGACGCGCGCACGAACTCGTTGCGCTGCAACTGGCAGATAACACCGGGGGAGGGCTCACCCAGGTAGGTGCCGCAGACGCCGCCGATCCGCCGGCTGTGACGGAGCGCTTCGACTCCAGAGCGGATCCAGTCCTGGCTCAGCTGTGAGTCCGCGTCCATGACAAGGACCAGGTCGTCAGCCTCCAGCCCGGGCAGCAGTCGGGCCAGCGCTTGGTTAAGCGCCCCCGCCTTCCTAGCTGTGTTATCGACGCTCGTCATGACGCGGTCAGCACCGGCCTGTCGGCTCACAGCTGCCGTGTCATCCGTGCAGTTGTCGCAGATGACCACCATCTCGTCGGGCGGCATCGTCTGCGCGGCTAGCGACCGGAGCGTGCTGCCGATAGTCGCTGCCTCGTCGTGCGCGGGAATGACAACGATCACCCGGCCGGCGGCCGGCGGCTGGTGCCCTGGGCGCGGGCTGGCAGCACCAGGCCGCGCGAGTGAGGCCAGTGCCTCGAGGCCCTGGCGCTGCCGATCTTCGGATGGCACGTACCGATCAGCCGTCTTACGCGGCTGATCTGTGCGCGCAGGAACTTTGGCGTCCCGAGCCAATGCTCAGCCCACGCCCAGCAACCGCGGACATAGCTGCGCCGCGCATGGGCGCACTAGTGTCGCGCTCCCGCCCCTCATCGGGTGCCCCCCAATAGTTAGGAAGTTCTGCCGATCTTCGCGTGCAGTTTCATCTGCTAAAGACTTATGTAGCGACTAGCCTACCGGCCTGGCGGAGTCGGGGTGTGCGTCACGCCGACGGGACCGCAGGTCGCGAGATGAGGCTGACCTGTTGCTTCTGGCGGGCCGCTGCCGTCGCGGCTTGACCGACCGCGACTTGACCAACATGACCGAAGCGACCCAGGTCGTCAGGTTGCTACCAGCCTGCTGGGCTGCCGCGGTCGTCCCCGGTCGTCCCGCTCGCAAGCTGGTCCGACTGCCCTGACGTGCAGCTGCCGATGAGCGCGATGAATCCGGCGGCATTGCCGAGACCGGCGGGAAGCGGCGCGTCAATGGCCCGGTAGCTGCAATGCGTTACCGCGGATGCTAATTTGAGGACGCGAGACCACGGGGGCCCCTGAGTAATCTGCCCGGTATTTTCAGTACCTTCGATAATGCCGGGAACGATGATTCTGCGTGCCAGCCAGAAGCTGACTGGCGCATTCTCTGGGCACGCCCGGGGCGGTAGTAATGGCGCTTTAGCCGGGTACCTGTCGCGCGAGGATGTTGCCGTTGATAGCAGAGCACGCCGCCCCAGCATCGCTCACGCTCGGCAACCCGGCCGGCCCTGGTCGCCGTTCGCGCTGGCGGTGGCTGACACGCTGGCGGCGGCCCGTGAGCGGGCAGGGGCCGATGAGCGGGCCGTGGGTGCTGGTGGCCATCCTCGCCGTGCAGGCGGTGCTCTCGCTGCGGCTGATCTGGTCGAATACCGCATTCGGCGACGAAGCGCTGTACCTATGGGCAGGGCACCTGGAATGGACACACTGGGAATACGGCACGCCGATACCGAATTTCGCCGCGTATTTCTCCGGAGCGCCGGTGCTGTATCCGCCGTTAGCCGCGCTGGCTGACTCGCTCGCTGGCCTGGCCGGCGCGCGAATTTTGTCACTGTTCTTCATGCTCGGCGCCACGATGCTGCTGTATGTCACGGCGCGTGGGCTGTTCGGTAATCGTCAGACCGCGTTGCTCGCGTGCGCATTGTTTATCGGCATCGGCCCGACGGCCGACCTCGGGGCGTTCGCGACCTATGACGCCATGGCGATCTTCCTGCTGGCGCTGGCGACCAGCCTCGCGGTCAGGTCCGGCGCGCGGGCGGCGGAGTTCCTGCTGGTCTGCGCGGCGCTGTCGATGGCGCTCGCGGACGGCGTGAAGTACGCGAGCTTGCTGTGGAACCCGGTGGTGATCGCGCTTGCCGGCCTCACCGCGCACGGCGGCATGCGGCAAGCCGTAGCGCGCGCGTTCCGGCTGATGATCTACTCGGCCGCGGCGGCAGTGCCGGCGCTCCTCGTTCTCGGCGGCCCGCAATACGTCCAGGGCCTGAGCTTCACCACGATCGACCGGCAGGCCGCGGACAGCCCCGTGTCGGCGGCGGTGGTCCTCGCGGACTCGGCCGACTGGGTCGGCGTGCTGTTCTTCCTCGCGCTGATCGGCGTCGTCGTGGCGGCTCACGCGGGCGGCCGGCGGATCCGCCTGACCGCGCTCGTGCTGGCTGCCGCGGTGGTCCTCGCCCCGCTGCACCAGGCGCAGATCCACACCCTGACCTCGCTGTACAAGCATGTCGTGTTCGGCGCCTGGTTCGGTGCCATGGCGGCCGGCGCGGCGCTCGCCAAGGCCAGTTCGGTGAACGAGGCAAAAGGCTGGCGCATCGGGGTAGCGGCCGTGGTCTTCATCGGCTTCCTCGGCGTCGGCCAGGCCAGCAACATGTTCGCGTTCTGGCCGGACTCGGCCCGGCTCGTCGCCGCCGTCCGGCAGGCTCTGGCGGCCTCGAGCGGTCCCGGCCTCATGCTCGCGCCGAATGCCGATGGCCACGTGATCAACTATTACCTCGGCGCGCAAGCGGGGGCGAACGGCGTGCGTGATCCGGACAGCGCCACCGCGACCGCCATCCGCACCATGATCGACGAGGGCGCGTTCGCTCTTGTCGTCGCGGACCTTCCGTGCCGCGCGGATCCGGGTGAATGCCAGGTCCTTCGGGCGGTGGCGGCCACGCATCGGTACCGGGCCGCCGCGGTCATCGGCTGGTCGGATCACTTCGGCCGCGGGACGTTCGAGATCCTCGCGAGGACGGCCGGATGACCTCGGCCATCGCGGCAGGCACCAGGCGACGGGCGCCCGGCCGGCATCGCGGCCGGGTGGAGTTGCCGGCGCCGCCCGATGACGGCGAGAAGGTGTCCTACCTCAGCCGCCACAAGGCCTACCTGTCGCTGGTGATCGGCATCGGCGGGGCGTCGGTCATCGCCAGCCAGGTAGCGCTTGAGGTCAAGTACGGGCTGTGGTTCCTCGCGCCCTACACCGGCTACGTCGTGGTCTACATCGTGATCGCGGTCACCGTGCACTCGGCCGGGCGTGACTTTGACTACCCGGCCCATCGGGCGCTGGTGGCTGAGTGGCAACCAGCCCGTTACCCCGATGTTGATATTTACCTGCCGATCTGCGGCGAGCCGTTGGACGTCCTGCGCAACACCTGGACCTGCGTGGCCGAGCTCGTCCGCGGCTACCCCGGCCGGGCCCGGCCGTACGTGCTCGACGACGGCGGCGACCCGGACGCCGGGATCCTGGCGGACAGCTTCGGGTTCGGCTACCTGGTGCGCCCGGATCGCGGCCGGATGCGCAAGGCAGGCAACTTGCGGTACGCGTTCGCGCACACCGCGGGCGAGCTGATCGCGATCTTCGACGCGGACTTCACCCCGCGCCCGGACTTCCTCGCCGAGACGCTGCCCTACTTCGCCGACGAGAAGCTCGGCATACTCCAGACTCCCCAGTTCTTCCGCACCAGCAGGAGGCAGAACTGGGTGGAGCGGGCCGGCAACGCCGTCCAGGAAGTGTTCTACCGGAACATCCAGCCGGCCAGAGATCACTTCGGCGCCGCCGTCTGCTGCGGCACGTGCGCGGTGTACCGGCGCAGGGCGCTGGAAGCCGACGGGGGATTCGCCGAGGTGCCCTACGCCGAGGATGAGCACACCGGACTGAACGTCCGCGCGCACGGCTACCGGGTGAGGTACATCCCGGTCGCGCTGGCAGCTGGAATGTCGCCCGCCACTGTCGACAGTTTCGTCCGCCAGCAGTACCGGTGGTGCTCGGGCACGTATTCGACCCTCCGGCGCTGGCCCGGGCTGCCGCTGCGGGGCCGGCTCATGTACGCCTCCGGCCTGCTGTATTACCTCTACTCGGCGTCCATGGTCTTCATCGGGCCGGCCGTTCCGGTCATCTTGCTGATCTTCCTGTCGGGGCGGATCGAGCCGCACGACTACCTGCTGCTCGGCCCCGCGGTGATCAACGGCGCCGTGTTCTACCCGGTGTGGCATCGGTGCGACTTCGGGCCGTCGACCTGGCCGCTGGCGATCATCCGCGGCTGGTCGCACGTGCTGGCGTTGTGGGATTTCCTGTGGCGCCGGACCATGCAGTGGCAGCCGACCGGCGGCGGCACCAGCCCGGTCCGGCGGTTGTGGGTGGCGCTGATCGGCTGGAACGGGGTGACTGCCGCGGCGTGGCTGGTCCTGGCGGGCTGGCGCATCGGGCAGTCCGGCCCGGGGCGGTTCTGGCTCATTACCGCGTTCGGGACCATGTACGCGGGCGTGGTCCTGCGGGTGCTCGTCAAGGGGGACAGGGCCTGATGCGCAGGTTCCGGCGGGTTCTTCCCCGCCCGTATAAGGGAACGCGGATGCTTGCCGCCAGCGTGGCCGGGGCCGTGCTGCTTGCGGTGGGGGTTGCCGGTTGCGTCAACCCGGCGTACTCGGGACTCGCCGCAGCCGGCGCCGGAGTCAGCGTGGCCGGCTCCCGGCCCGCTCATGCGCCGCTGCCGGCCACGCCGGGCGGCTACCTGGGGGTGTTCGAACCCGGTGTGCCGAACTCCTACCGTCAGGTATCCCGGTTCGGCAGGGCCATCGGCAGCGAGCCGAACCTGGTCCTGGACTACACCTACTGGGGCGAGCCGTTCGTGGCGGCGTTCGCGCGCACGGCGGCGGCGCACGGCGCGACCGTGGTCATCGACCTGGACCCGACCGGCCCGTCGGTCCGGGCGATCGCGGCCGGGGGTCAGGACGGTTACCTGTCGGCCTTCGCGTCCGCTGTCCGGGCGTTCGGCGGCCCGGTGGTGATCAGCTTCGGCCACGAGATGAACGGCGACTGGTACTCCTGGGGCTGGACGCATACCCGCCCTGCGGTCTTCGTCCGGGCCTGGCGGCGGATCGTCACCGTGTTCCGCCGCGTTGGCGCCGGCAACGTGACGTGGCTGTGGACCGTGAACGTGATCAGCGCCGGCGGTCCGCCGGTCCGCCAGTGGTGGCCGGGGGACAGCTATGTCACCTGGGCCGGCATCGACGGATACCTGGCCGCGCGGTACCTGAGCTTCGGCAACACCTTCGCGCCGACCATCGCGGCGATCCGCGGGATTACCGCCAAGCCGGTACTCATCAGCGAGACCGCGGTGGGCCGGCGGGCCGGCCAGGCAGCCGGGATCCCGGGTTTGTTCGCTGGCGTCGCGCGGGCGCGCCTGCTCGGGCTGATCTGGTTCGACGAGGCGCAAAGCGGCGGCACCTACGCCCAGGACTGGCGGCTAGAAGGCCACCCGGCCGCCGAAGCCGCCTTCCGCCGCGCGGCCACCCAGTACCTCCAC
>DAHVAR010000047.1 GCA_027314515.1 Actinomycetota bacterium | reverse complement strand
GCGAGCACCAGCACGACTAGCCCCACCCGGGCCCACGGCACCCGCCGTGCCGGGCCGGCCAGGTAGAGCGCGGTCGCCACCGCCAGCACCAGGTAGACGAACAGCATCAACCGCCCTGGGTAGGCATTGCGCAGGATCGGCAGCCGCCACAGTCCGGCCCAGGGCAGGCTGAAAACGGCCCTGCCCTCGAGGTAAACCACCGGCCCGAGCGAGGCCGCAATGAGGAACACCAGCATGCCGGTGAGGAACCGGACGATCTTGCTGGACCAGTTGGTGACCGCGAGCAGCACGGCGAGCAACAGCAGCGGAACGCCCACGTAGCCGGCGTAGGAGTTGAGCGTCGGCCCGGCTGCCGCGTGCGTCAGCCAGCCGATGCCGTAGGTCCGGCCTGGCTGAGGTATGACGAGGCTGGCCAGGTCCAGCCCGGTATTCCCGGTGAGCTTGGGGGTCTTAGAGGAGAGCGCGAACACCGCGTAGGGCGCGACCAGCACGACCGCGATCGCGTAGGCCAGGCCGACGACCCTGGCCAGGCGCACTAGCTGCGGGCGGCCGGCTGGCCCGGCCAGGGCGAGCCCGAGCAGCAGCGATACCGCCACCACGGCGGTCAGGTCGGCGAAGACCTCCATCATCAGGTAGAACTGGAGCGCCAGGACGAGGCCGCCCAGGATCACGAACGTGCGCGAGCTCAGGTTTCCGTCCCGCCAGACCAGGATGAGGTAGGCCAGGACGGGCAGCAGCAGGCTGAAGGCGAGGTCCAGCTGGCCTGCCGCGGAGTGGCTCATGTCGTACGCGGAGAAGCCGAAAACGGCACCGCCGGCCAGCGCGGCCCAGAACTTCCCGGTCAGCCGCCGGCACAGCACGAATGCCGCCCACGCCGATAGCGGCAACGAGATGGCGGCGAGCAGGTTGAGCGAAGCCACCGGCCCGGCAGTCAGGGTCAGCGGCGTGGCCAGCAGGGCGATCGGCGGCACGGTGGTCACCCAGGCCAGCGAGTGGCCGGCCGGCAGGCCGACCATATGGGTGAACAGGGGGTCGACGCCATGCCCGATCGCGTACGGCCACCAGCGAAGGGCCCACACGAACAAGTTGGGATCCTGGCTCCGCTGGTCGAGCAGAGCGTGGGTTGGATGCTCGACGACCCGCCGGAACTCCGTGCTCCACCACACGACCAGGTAGATCAGGAACGCAAGTCCGCCCTGCAGGGCCGGCGACCGGAGCCAGTCGCGCCGCCCGCTTACCGGGACAGGCTCCGGCTGGCCCGGTTCGGCCAGCTCAGCGGGCCCGTCGTCGCTATGGCTGACCGTGGTCATGACGGCGGCAGCGGCGCATGCTGGCCGCGGGTCAGCAAATCCTGGCTGGCAGCCGGCCATAGCACCGCAGAGCCGGCATCGGCATGGCCACCCCCGGCGAACCCGCGCGCCTCCCGCACCAGGTACAGCGGCCGAGCCCTGACCTCGTCATAGATCCGCGCCACGTAGTGGCCCACCATGCCAATCACTGTCAATTGCACCCCGCTGAGGAAGGTGATTGTCGCCAGCAACGAAGCATAGCCAGGCGAGTCCGCCACCCCGGCCAGCTTCAGTGCAATCGCCACAATCCCGTATGCCACTGACATCGCGGCCATCACCAGGCCCAGCATCAGCGCGAACCGCAACGGCGCCGTGGAAAACCCGGCAAGCGCGTCCACCGCCAGCCGCATCATCTTTCGCAGCGGGTACTTACTTTGCCCCGCCTCCCGCGGGGCCCGCGTGTACGGCACCGCGCTCTGCCGGAACCCGACCCACGAGAACATCCCCCGGACGTACCGGTTCCGCTCCCGCATCTGCAAGAACGCATCCAGCGCCTTGCGGTCCACCAGCCGGAAGTCACCTACCTCCACTGGCTGGTCGATCTCCGCCAGCCGCCGCTGAATGCCATAGAACATCGTCGCGGTTTTCCGCTTGAACAGGGTCTCGCCGTCACGGCGCTCCCGGACGGCGTACACCACCTCGTAGCCCTCCTGCCACCGCGCCACCATCTGCAAGATCACCTCAGGCGGATCCTGCAGGTCAGCGTCCATCACGATCACCGCCTGCCCGGCTGCCGCGTCCATCCCGGCGGTAATGGCGATCTGATGCCCGAAGTTCCGCGACAACTGCAGCACCTTGAACCGCGGATCCTCCCGGTTCGCCGCCGCCATCAGTGCGAAACTGCGATCCCGGCTGCCGTCATCGACCAGCACGACCTCAACCGGGCCGTCGAGACGGTCCATCACCTCGCGCAGCCGCGTGACGAGCGCAGGAAACGACTCATCCTCGTTATAAATGGGGATCACGATTGAGTACTTCACGGTGGTCAATCGAATCTCTCCGTCATCCAATCTCGATGCCGAGTGCAATGCGGGCATATTATGCTAAGTGAGGCAGCGGCGCGGCGGCGCTGGCTTAGTGTACGGCCGCATCGTCGTGAGGTCGGCTGGCTGCGCGGCGTGGCAGGATCGCAACCACCGCATACTAGCTGGCCCTTTCAGGGTAGGGCCCGCTGACTAGGCTCGCTGCCCGGAGCGCTTTCTTATTCTCCGCTGGCTGGCTCAGCTCACAGCGGGGATGTCTCGGGCACGCCCAGGGGGTACACCGCCTGGCGTCATGACATGGCCGATGTTCGGCTTAAAAGGGGACCTTCGACCGTAGCCGACGCCCGGGCGATGCATCACGTTGGACGCATGTTTGCCCGACGGGAACTGCTGCTCGACCTTGACTTCGACACTGCCCGGGCCCGGCTGATAGACCTGGTCCGCGGCGGAGCGCTGGCGGGCGCGTCTCATTCCGCCTACGAGACGGGCATTGCCGTCGTCATCAGGGTCGGGCCGCTGGGAAACGTGCGAGGCGCCGGCAAACTGGTCCAGGTCAGCTTCCTAGAGCCCGCCGAGCGCGACGAGGTCCTGCAGGTGGGGCTGCGCTGGGAAGCCACCGGCATCGCCGGCGACCTGTTCCCCGTCCTAGACGGCGACTTCACGCTGACCAAGGCCGGATCGGGCGGCGCCGAGCTGACCCTGGCCGGAGTGTACCGGCCGCCGCTCGGCTGGCTTGGCGCCAGGCTGGATGCAGCACTCTTGCATAACGTGGCCGACGCGACATTCGGCGCGCTACTCCGCTCCGTCGCCGACACCCTGACCGCGCCAGACGCGCAGCCTATCCCGCCAGCCGCGCAGTTTGTCCCAGGAGCAGTGCGGCCGCTGCTCACCCCGCTGTCCCCTGTTCCGCAGGCAGCCGAGCCAAGCGCAACCTGACTCCGGGCGGGCAAGCGACCTTTTGGCGCAGCACCAGCCGCCCCCGGGGCTTCCGGCCCGGGGCTTCCGGCGCAGACGGCGGCAACCGCCGCCGGCGGCAGTCAGCCGTGCACCAGCGGCGTATCGACCAGGTGCTCGGCCAGGAACCAGGCCTGCAGCTCGCCGGTACGGATCACGTCGGAGACGAGCAGGTCGTTCGTGCCGTCGTCGCCCATCTTTGCGGTTCGGGCCGCCGCCTCGTGGGCGCCCGCCAGGATCATCTCGTGGGCCTCCAGCAGCCGGGACAGCATGGCCGGGACTTCCTCGGCCCCGTCCGGCGGCCGCGGAATCCCGGTGATCTCGGCGACGTGCCTGGAATCGCCCACGGCGACGCCGCCTAGTGTCTGGATCCGCTCGGCGATCATGTCGATCAGCTCGAGCTGCTCGCCGGCGTGCTTGTCGAGGAGCAGATGCAGCTGGTAGAAGGTCGCACCGCGCATCAGCCAGTGATGCTTCTTGTACAGGGCGTGCAGGATCTGGGAATCGGCCAGCGTCTGGTTGAGAAGCTGGCAGGAATACATCCGCGTATCGTGGGCCAGCCCGATGGGGAACTGCCGGACGGTGCCGAACTCCTGCACTTCGACCCCTCGTTGATGGAGCCATGGCTGGCTGGTCATCGCCTTGGTGTGACCGTCCGGGCTAGGGGCCGGGCTCGGCACGCGCGCGGCCGCCGCAGGACGTCGGGTGCCGGCGGCCGGACGCCGGGGTGCGGTCGCCGTGCGTCGCGTAGTGGTGGAAGTAGAACGCTTGGCGGGCAAGGGATCTCCTCAGTTACTGCGCCGGCGCACCTCAGGTGCGCGGCGGTGCCAGTACGCGCCGGGATCACTCACCGTGCCGCCGGCTACTGTGTCGCCAGCGATGTCCAGGCAACCAGATCGCGACGGTCTGGACACGTTGAGTAACTGCCCGGCCACTCAGGAATGCCCCGGCCGGTCACCACGAAACCACTGGGGCGCGGCCAGTGCGGCTGTGTCGTCACGGCACCCCGGCTCGCCGCGAGCGCGGCGCGACCAGAATCGCTGGTCCGGCATCGGGCTGCCGAGCCGGGAGCCGCTCACTCGACTTCTCTCAGGATCTTCTGCAGCGACTCGTTCTGTGCGCGCAGGTAGCCGATCTGGACACTGACGTGACCGCGGCAGGTGATCCGGACGTGAGCCGGTCCGACGCCAGCGATCAGTGCTGCCGGGTTACCTGAAACCTGACGCGGAAATCGGCCGGGACATGCGCGGTACGGCGTGCTTGCGCTGGCCGCGCCGGTCGGCTTGCACCTCCTGTTCGCCGCCGTCTTCGGCAGCCAGTCCCGCAGTGGAGGCTCGCCGGCCTCGGTCGCAGCCGCTGGTCGCAGCCGCTGGCCCGGTCTCAGCCGCCGGCCCGGTCTCAGCCACCGAAGAGGAGAGCGAGGATGCATGCTGGAATGACGGTGAGGCTGCCGTTCCACTCGGTTACCGAGCCGCTGGCGACAACAGGGCGCCGCCACGGGCTGGAGCGGAAGGTCTGGAGGATTCGGCCCCATCGAAGTTTTCTCATAGTCGTCGTTCTCATAGGCGTCGTTCCGCGCTGTCCCACCTCACCGGCACGTGTCACGCGGCCCCGCCGATCAGTCCGGCGCCTGCTCAGCGCGGCCGGACTCCGCGCCGAGCAGGGCGAGCACGCGGCTCAGGTCGGGTACGGCAGGCTCGCGGACGACATAGCTGGTGATGCCGAGCTTATCTGCCTGAACGAGCAACTGGCGGGCCATCTCCTCGTGACTGCCGATGAGCGCGAACGGCGTGCCGGCGACATCGTCTGCGGACGCGCCGCCAATCCTGGCCCTGAGCTCCTCGATAACAGAAGTTCTATCGCCGGTGACCCTGACCACCTGGACCAGCGCCTGGATGACGGGCCGGTTGCCCGCCCGGCACGCCTCATCCCTGACGAGCTGCAACTGCCGTCGCAAGTCGGCATTCGTCCATCGGACCTCGTGCCGGTGGCCGTCCGGCAAAGTCCGGCCGAGTCCGGTCAGGCCGACCACGTCGGCGTGAATCGCTGCCGCCCGCAGGATCAGCGGGTGCCCGCCGCCGACAGCGAGCCTGACCCGGTTCCCGGTTGGCAGGCCAGCCAGCAGCGAGCCGCGCAACTCCAGGTGCCCGCCTTCGAAAGTGACTTCTCGCCCCCGCAGCAGCGCCCGGGTAACCTCGGCAAACTCGGCCAGCCGTGCCGCTCGCTCGGGCGGCGCCGGCCGGTCCCTGCCGATGTCTGCCCACTCGCGCGGGGTGTGCCCCGCGCGAGGTGTGCCCCGCGCCGATGCCGAGCACCACCCGGCCCGGTGCGAGCAGGTCCAAAGTCGCTGCGTCCGCTGCCACCTGCACGGGCTGACGGACGCCGGCCTGCATGACGCAGGTGCCCAGCTCCAGAGTGTGTGTCACTGCGGCGGCGGCGCCCAGCGCTGGCATGGGTGCGGCACCCGAGCCGGGGTGGTCACCCATGAGCAGCCCGCGGAAGCCCGAAGCCTCCAGCCGCCTTGCCAGCCGCAGCCAGGACGGCAGGTCGGCCGGCTCGGCCTGCACGCTGACCTCAATGTCGGGCACAACAGAAATGGTGCCTGCCCGATCTGCTGAGCACAGGCACTTCACCGGCTGAGGCCCGGAGACCACGCGCCGCGTGCTCGTTCGCGCCCCGCTCGACCCGCTGTGCTAGGCGCGACGCGAGCACGCCGGGCTAACTGTCGCGAGCTGGCAGCCCGCTGCGGAATGCCCGCCGCCACCGGTCAGCGCGGTGGTCAGCGCGCACTTGCCTGACCACGTTGCGGCCGGGAATGCCGGTCACCCCGCCGCCGCCGTGAGTGGCTGAGCCGGCCTGATACAGGCCGCGCACCGGGGTACGCAGGTCTGCATAGCCTGCTGCCGGCCGGGCGTGGAACATCTGCCCCATGCTCAGCTCACCATGGAAGATGTTCCCGCCGACAAGCCCATATTCCTGCTGCATCTGGTGCGGTCCGATCACCTGCCGGTGCAGGATCGAGGCGGTGAAGCCCGGCGCGATCGTCTCCACCCGGGCGATCACGCGATCGGCGTAGCTTTCGAGTTCGTCGTGCTCGTCTGAGCCGGCGTAGCGGTGCGGCACCCACTGCGTGAACAGGGACATCACGTGCTGGCCGGGCGGGGCGAGCGAGTCGTCGAAAACGCTCGGGATGCAGATGTCGGCGAAAGGCAACGCCGAGGGCCTGCGGGACACCGCCTCCTGGAAAGCGTTCTCGATGTCGTCCAGGCTCTCGGCAAGCACGATTGTGCCCCCGTGTACCTGCGGGTCGTAGTCAGGGTGACTGGCGAACACCGGCAGCCGGCCGAGGGCCAGGTTGACCTTCACCGTGCCGCTGCGGGTCTGCCAGCCGCGGATGTCGGCCAGAAACGGCTCCGGCAGGTGGGCGGCGTCGACGAGGTCGAGGAACGCGATCTTCGGGTGCACGGTCGTGATCACCGTGCCCGCATCGATCTCCTCGCCGGAGGCCAGCGTGACTCCGCTGACCCTGGGGCCGGCCGCGCTGCCGGACTGAGTCCGGATCGCCGTCACCGGCGCGCTGGTGCGGATCTCGGCGCCGAACGAGCGCGCCGCCGCGGCCAGCGCCCTGGTGACCCCGCCCATCCCGCCGCGCGGGAATCCCCACGCGCCCGCCTGCCCGCCGGTGTCCCCGATGTGGTGATGCAGCACCACGTAGGCGGTGCCGGGCGACCTCGGGCCCGCCCAGGTCCCGATCACGCCGGACACCGAGAGCACGCCACGCAGCGCGTCCGACTCGAAGTACCGGTCCAGCAAGTCGGCGACGCTCCCGGTGAGCAAGCGGGTGATGTCTACCGCACCACGAGCGTCCAGCTTCCGCAGGTGCCTGAGCAGCATCCCCTGCCGGGCGAGGTCGGCCGGCCGCCGGGAACCGAGCCGCGGCGGGATCTCATCCAGCATCGGCCCGAGGACCTGCCCGATCCTCTGCAGGTGTGCCTCGTAGCCGGGGTAGGCCGCAGCGTCAGCGGCGGAGAACTTCCCGATCTCCTTCTCGCGCTCGGCCGGGTCGTCCGGCAGTCGCAGGTACCTGCCGTCCGCGCGCGGGGCGAAGTACGGGCCCTGCGGGAAGACGTGGTACCCATGGCTGGTGAGCCTGAGATCAGCCACGATGTCCGGGGGGAGCAAGGACACGACGTACGACAGCGACGTCACCAGGTAGTCGGGCCCGAACGGGCGCTCACTCACCGCTGCGCCACCGACGATGTCCCGGCGCTCGCAAACGAGGACATCAAGACCGTCCCTGGCCAGGTACGCGGCTGCTACCAGGCCGTTGTGACCGCCGCCCACCACCACGACGTCACGGCGCGTTCTCACCACTGGCCCCTCCTTGCGCGGCCCTGCCTGCCGTAGGATAACCGGCCGCAGTCCGCGGGCTGCTCAGCCGGCGCAGCGCCGGATGGTCAGAAGCCGGCGTCGGTGACGACCCCAGCGGCCAGCGCTTCCCGGCGCCAGCCCGCCAGGCCGGCCAAGAGGCCGGGCACGGGCCTGCCGGGTGGCGCTGTCAGCGTCACATCGGCAACTCGTCCCGCCAGCCTGATCCGCTGTGCTAGCCCCAGTTGCCAGCCGTGCCTGGCCATCATTGCCGGCACGCCGAGATCGGCATCGGTAACACAGCACACAATGCCGTCCGGTCCGAGCACGGGGGCCAGGACATCCCAGAAGCCGCGCTCCGATGCGGCCATCCGCCCGGCCGGGCTCACCGTCTGGTTCCAGGGCGGATTGGTGATGATCGCGTCCACGGCGGCCGAACTGTCCGTGACGGTGGCAGCATCGGCCAGTCGCACCTGGATGTCCACTCCCGCCTGCGCGGCGTTCTGCCGGGCATTTCGCACCCGGAGCGGATCGATGTCCGTGGCCAGGACGGTCAGCCTCCGGTGGGTAAGCGCTGCCTCGATGCCGATAGTCCCGTCACCGCAGAACGGATCGAGCAGCCTGCCCGTGGCCGGCGCGCCGATCGCCGCCAGCGCCGCGGCTACCGGCGGGTGCAAGGTACCCGGGCCGGTGCTGACCTTGTAGGCACGGCGATGCAGCGGTCTGGCGCCCAGCCGGACGGCGATGGTCGCCCGGTCATCCCTGACGAAGGCGCGCACCGTGAAGTCCGACTCCGCGCCGGCTCGCGCACCGCCGTCACGCTCGGAGAACGTCGCGCCGAGCACCGGAGCGACGGCCCGCCCGATCGATTGCTCCACGGCGAACCTGTTGTAGCTGGGGCGGCCCTCGACACTGGCCACCACGTCGAAGGTGCCGCGCTCGGCTATCTCCCGGACGGCCCGCAGGATGCCGAAAGCGCGTGGCCAGTCGAGCGCGCCGGCCGCCTGCCCGAGTGCGGGCAGGCCGGCCTTAGTCCTGCCGACGCCGTGGATATCGGCGACCTTGACGAATATGTCGTCGGCCGTCCGGAGCCTGAGCAGCCATGGGCCGGCAGACTCGACCTCGAAATCGGCTTGCCGACGGCTCAGCCGGACGCCGTTAGCCGCCACGCCCCCACCGCAGGCCTCCCAGGCGCACACCCACTCAAGACCGTGCACCGACCTGGCGATGATGGCCGCCGGAGGGCCGGTGGCTGTCGCTGTCGCTGGCTGATGAAGATTTATGATGTGGCGCATGCCAGCTGAGTCCTCGTTCGACATTGTCTCGAAGATTAACCACCAGGAAGTCGACAACGCGGTCAACCAGACCGCCAAGGAGATCAGTACCCGGTTCGACTTCCGTGGCGTCGGCGCGTCGATCACGTGGTCGGGCAAGACGGCGATCGAGATCAGGGCCAACAGCGAGACGCGGGCCAATGCGGTGCTCGACGTCTTCAAGGAGAAGCTGGTCAAGCGGTCCGTGTCGCTCAAGGTCCTCGATGCGGGCGAGCCGCGTCCGTCGGGGAAGGAGTACCGGCTGAACGTCGGCCTCAAAGAGGGCATATCGCAAGACGAGGCCAGGAAGATCTCGAAGATCATCCGGGATGAGGGCCCGAAGGGCGTCCGGCCTCTGGTTCAGGGCGACGAACTGCGAGTGACTTCCAAGAAGAAGGACGAGCTGCAGGACGTCATCACCCTGCTCAAGGGCAAAGAGCTCGACATCGCCCTGCAGTTCGTCAACTACCGCTAGCTAGGCGGTAGCGTCAGGGCCCGGCACTCCCTGGCCGACGGTCATTGGGCACGCAGTGCCTCGGTGGGCGACAAGCGAGCGGCGCGGGCCTATCTCGGAACGGCGCTCGAGCACGGAAATGACCATGACGTTGGCGATGCCGACCACTCCCACCAGCACGGCGACAGCGCCGAGGCCGATTAGCGCGGATTTCCGCGGGGCCGATTCGGGGCAACCTCAGCGCTCGGTGGTTGGCCGGTGATTGCGCTGATGGGCTGCTGACCTTGGGAGATGAGGGGCACTGTGGTGAGTTCGCGCGACGTTGATTGCTCCGATCCTGC
>DAHVAR010000045.1 GCA_027314515.1 Actinomycetota bacterium | reverse complement strand
CTCGCGCAGCGGTTGATCCACACCGTGGGCATGGCACCACAGGATGTCGCTGCCCTGAGCCTTGAGGAGGCAGTGAACCGCTGGGGCGAGTTCATGTCCAAGCCGAGGTAGAAAACGCGATCCGGACGGGAATTGCCAGCGGGCCGGGCAGACACACCGGGATGCAGGCTAACTCGGCCGGCACGTCAAGCCTCGAAACGCGCGCCAGCGCGGCCGGTCCGTGGAAAGCCGACGGTTACACCGACCACGCGACACCGGGGTTCCGCAGCTGTTGTGCGTGATAGTCGGCGAATCTGGGGTGTGACGTGCGGGAACGCGCGCTGGCCTGGATCGGCGGCGTGTATCTAGGCGGTGGTGTTGGCGCTGGTCAGGGCGTTTCGGCGGTGAGTTGGAAGATCCTGGGCGGGGGGTCGATGGCGAGCTGGCCGAGGATGTCGCGCTGGGCCTTTGCCAGTTCGGTGCGCTGGCGGAACGTGCCGGCGGGGCCGGCGAAGGTGCCGAGGGCGATCCTCTGCAGGTCGCGGCGGATCACGGGCCAGGTGCTGCCGGTGGTGGTCTCGGTGATCCGGATCAGCAGGAGCGCGAGGCAGCACAAGATGACGTGGGCGCGGATCCGCTCTTCCTTGCGGTGATAGACCGGGCGCAGGTCGATGACCTGCTTCATGTCCCGCCAGCCCCGCTCGACTTCGAGGAGCTGCTTGTAGCCCAGGGCTATGTCCTCGGCGAGCACGGCGACTTGGCGGACCAGTTGCCGGACAGGTCTCGTCGCTGCGGCCAAGCGCCGTGCGACCTGGTTGGTCCACCGAGACGAGTAGTGAGCCCAAGACCATTCCGGTACCAGATCAGGTCGCGAGTTCATTACTATGCGTGCCACGGCTTGACGGTGCCGCCTGGCAGTAGCTATAGCCGTACCAACTCCACCCCTTGTCGCCCGGCCTGGCTGAGCAACTCGTCGAAGTTGCTCCATGCGCGCTGGACAAGGCCAGGCACTGATGGAACTCATGCCCGGTGCCAGCAGGGTTCTGACTCGCTGAGGCAGAGGCCGCCGGAGCAACACTCAGTGCTGCTGCGGATAAGGACAGCTCCGAGGAGTAATCGATATCACGGCAGACGAGTGGCTGTCCAAGCTCCCTGGTCTCGCAGAAGCCACCTGCCATGCTGCCAACCGAGGAACTGTTCATTCACCCACGTCGAGGGCGAAGACTTGTGCACGCTGTGGCATGCATGAGTCTCCCGGATCATGAGAACTACGCTCGGCGGCCGGCGCAATAGTCAGCCGGGGCCGATCGCGGCCGCGCAGGCGGCGGCAATCGCCGCCCGCAGCTTGGCACCCTCGGCCCGGTCGGTCCGGATCTCGGCGATCCGCAGGCCCTTGCCCGCCAGCGCAGCCGGCAGCTCATCGGCGTGTCCGAGCCTGGAGTAGGGCAGCCCGGCCGCGGCGGCGAGTGCCGACAGGTCGGCGCCGTGCGGCGTGCCGAATACGCGCTCGAACGCGTCCGGGAACGCTGCTTGCTCCAGCGTGGAGAAGATCCCGCCGCCGTCGTTGTTGACGACGATCAGGCACAGGTCGGGCCGTGCCTCAAGCGGTCCGAGCAGCAGGCCCGGCGCGTCGTGCAGCAGCGCCAGGTCGCCGAGCAGGGCCACGGCCGGGCCGCCGCCGGCTGCCTGATGCGCAAGCGCCGCGCCGGTCGCCGCCGAGACCAGCCCGTCGATCCCGCTAGCCCCCCGGCTGGCGAGTACCCGGAGGCCGGACCGGCAGGCCATGTGCCGGTCCAGGTCCCTGACCGGCATGCTGGAGGCGGCCCAGAGCAGCGCGCCGGCCGGCAGCGCGGCGGCCACCTCGCGGGCCAGCAAGGGCTCGCTGAGGCTGCCGTCCGCCGCCAGCATCTCGTCGGCAGCCCGGCGGGCGGCGGCGTCGGCGGCGAGCCACGAGCCGAGCCAATCCGAATGCCCGGCGGGCCCGGCAGCGGCGGGTGCCGCGGTCAGTTGCACGCTTGCGGCGACCTCGCTGGCCGTCCGGGACGGGTCGGACCAGCGGGCCGGACCCTGGCTCAGCACCACGTGGCGCGTCCCGGCATCAGCGGCGCCGCGCAGCAGCGCGAGCTGCCCGCGGGACAACCCGGGGCGCCCGGCCGAGATGATCAGGTCCGGCTGGTGGGCGCGGGTAAACGCCGCCGTGTCGAGCAGGTACGGATACGAGCCGAGGGCGGCTGGCCCGTGCCGGGCCCCAGAGGACGGCTCGGCCAGCAGCGGCCAGCCGGCTTGCGCGGCGAGCGCCGCCAGGCCGGCCGGATCGGCGGTCCCGTCGCCCGCGACCACGATCCCGCGCTGCGTCCAGTCCAGCGTCAGGGCGGGAACGGGCGCTACGTCGGCACCCGATCCGGCCGCGAACCGGGTCCAGGCTGCACCGTCCGGCCGGCCCGCCAGCGGCTCGCACCACCGGCCGTCGGTCACGGCCGGATCGGCAAGGCCGGGCACCAGCGGCTCACGCAACGCCAGATTCAGGTGGACCGGCCCTGGGAACGCGATACCGTTACCGGCTGCGCAGAACCAGGCCCGGCAAGCGAGCGACCGCCAGTACGCGACCTGGCCGGGGCGGTTCTCCGGCACGCCGGCCTCGCAGTACCACCGGACGGCGCTGCCGTAGAGCTTGAGCTGGTCAATCGTCTGGTTCGCGCCGGTGCCCCGCAGCTCGGGCGGCCGGTCAGCGGTGAGCAGCAGCAGCGGCACGCCGGCTTCGTCGGCCTCGATCACCGCGGCGTGACAGTGCGCGGCGGCCGTCCCGGACGTCGTGACGATCGCCGCCGGGCGGCCGGAAGCCTTCGCCAGGCCGAGCGCGAGGAACGACGCCGACCGCTCATCGATCCGCACGTGCAACCGCAGCGGCGAGCCCGGCGCGCAGGCGGCGGCGTGCAGCGCCAGCGCGAGCGGGGCGCTGCGCGAGCCGGGCGCGATGACCGCGTCGCGAAGGCCGCACCGGATGAGCTCGTCCGCCAGCACGGTGGCGAACGCGGTCGAGGGGTTCATGGCCCCGGCACTGCTCATGGCCCCGGCACTGTTCATGGCCCCGGCATTGTGCATGACCACAGGGCTGGTCACGACCTCAGGGGCAGGAACTGCGCGGCGGCGAGCAGCCGGTCACGCCAGCCCGCCGGGTCCACCTCGTACTTCGCCAGGGCTGCCTCGTCGACGACGGCTGGCCGGACCGGCAGCTCACCGTGGGCTTCGGCGAGCGGGTCCGCGGTCACGTCGCCGGACAGCAGGCTCATCGTGGCCAGTCCGCAGGCGTACGGCAATTCCGGCAGCGCGGCAGCGAGCGCGACCCCGGCAGCCAGCCCGACCGAGGTGTCCACCGCGCTGGATACCACCACCGGGAGCCCGCACTGCCCGGCGATCTCCAGCGCCGACCGCACCCCGCCGAGCGGCTGTGCCTTCAGCACCACGATGTCGGCGGCGCCGGCGGCGCGCACCTTCACCGGGTCCTCAGCGCGGCGGATAGATTCGTCGGCCGCGAGCGGCACGTCGACCCGGCGGCGCAGCCGGGCCATTTCGGCCAGCGTCGCGCACGGCTGCTCGGCGTACTCCAGGCCGGCCGCAGACAGGGCTTTGAGCTGGCGCTCAGCCTGCTCCACCGGCCACCCGCCGTTGGCGTCGACCCGGATCCTGCCGTCCGGCCCGATCGCGTCCCTGACCGCGGCAACCCGGTCGATGTCGTCAGCGGCGGCCTGGCCGGGCTCGGCGACCTTGACCTTCGCAGTCCGGCAGCCAGACTCGGCGACGATCTTGTAAGCCTGCTCGGGGCTGACGGCGGGCACTGTCACGTTGACCGGCACGCTGTCGCGGACCGGCGCGGGCCAGCCGTACGCTGCGGCCTCGAGCGCGCATGACAGCCAGCGTGCGGCCTCGCGCGGGCCGTACTCGGCGAACGGAGAGAACTCCCCCCACCCGGCCGGCCCGCGCAGCAGCGCGCCCTCGCGCAGCGTGATGCCGCGGAACCTGGTAGGCATCGGAATGGCAAACGCCCGTAGCGTCGGCAGCAGTTCGGCTGCCAGGCCGGCGTCGATGCGGGCGGCCGGGCCGGTCACGGCCGGCGCGGGAACTTGCCGAAATCGGGAGTGCGCTTGCCCACGTAGGCGTCCCGGCCTTCCTGCGCCTCCTCGCTCATGTAATAGAGCATCGTCGCGTCTCCGGCGAACTGCTGCATCCCGGCCGCGCCGTCGGTCACCGCGTTCAGCGCGCCCTTGAGCATCCGCAGTGCCAGCGGCGACTTAGCCAGCATCTCGCGCGCCCAGCTGACCGTCTCCTCCTCCAGCCGGTCCACCGGGACCACGGTGTTGACCAGGCCCATCTCCAGGGCCTCCTGGGCGGTGTACTGGCGGCACAAGTACCAGATCTCCCTGGCTTTCTTCAGCCCGACCGTCGCGGCGAGCAGGGACGAGCCGTAGCCCGCATCGAACGAGCCGACCTTGGGCCCGGTCTGGCCGAAGATCGCGTTGTCAGCTGCGATCGTCAGGTCACAGCAGACATGAAGCACGTGGCCGCCGCCGATCGCGTAGCCGGCCACCATCGCGATGACCGGCTTCGGCGTCCGCCTGATCTGCACCTGCAGGTCAAGTACGTTGAGCCGGCCGACGCCGCGGGCATCCTTGTAGCCGTCGTCGCCGCGGACGCGCTGGTCGCCGCCGGAGCAGAACGCCTTCTCACCCTCGCCGGTCAGGATGATCACGCCGATGCCGGGATCATCCCTGGCGACGTTGAATGCGTGCGACAACTCGAACAGCGTCGTCGGGCGGAACGCGTTCCGCACCTCGGGCCGGTTGATGGTGATCTTGGCGATCCCCTCGGCGGTCTCGTACCGGATGTCGGCGTACTCTTGCCCGTCCGCCGGCCCGGAAGCCTTCCAGTCGATCACCGCGCGCCCTCCTGCTGTTGCCCTGATCTGCCGGTTAACCTTACGTCCGTGACATCCAGGCCCCTGCACGCGGTCCAGTTCCCGCCCTCGGGCGGCCAGCGGATGTTTGCGGCGCTGGCCGCGGCACTGGACGGGTCGGGTCCGGCCATCCTGCCGCTGGATCCCGGCCTGCCGGCGGCGGCGCTCACCCGGACGCTCGAGGCGTTCGCGCCCGCCACGATCGAGACCATGGCGGGCACGAGCGCCGTCGGAGTGAGCGCCCGCGGCGACCCGCCGCCCTCGATCGGCGATGACACCGCGGTGGTGATCGCGACCTCCGGCTCTACCGGCGTCCCCAAGGGCGTGCAGCTCAGCGCGGCCGCGCTGACGGCCTCGGCGGGCGCGTCACTGCGCCGGATCGGCGCCCGCCCTGGCGAGCGATGGCTGTGCTGCCTCCCGACCTTTCACATCTCCGGGATCGGGGTGCTGGTCCGCTCGCTGCTGGCCGGCGCCGACCCGGTGCTGGCGAGGTCCGTGAGCCCGGACGTGCTGGCCGCCAGCGGCTGCGCACATGTGTCCCTGGTGCCGACCCAGTTGCGCCGGCTGCTGGCCGCGGGTGGCGGTCCGGGACTGGTCAGCACGGTACTGCTCGGTGGCGCGGCGGCTGCCGACAGCCTGCTGGCAGACGCGCGGGCAGCCGGCTGGCGGGTGATTACCACCTACGGCATGAGCGAGACCAGCGGCGGCTGCGTGTATGCGGGCGTTCCCCTCGATGACGTGCAGGTGCGCATCGGCGCAGCCGGGCAGATCGAGATCGCCGGGCCGGTCCTGTTCTCGGGTTACCTCGGGCAGCCCGCGCTGACATCGGCCGTCCTCGATGACGGCTGGTTCCGCACCTGCGACCTTGGCGAGGCGGGGCCGGACGGCCGCCTGGTCGTCCGCGGCAGGGCCGACGACGTCATCAACACCGGCGGCGAGAAAGTCGTGCCCGGCGAGGTCGAGGCTGTGCTGGGAACGTGCGAGGGCGTCGCTGACGTTGTAGTAGTCGGGCTTCCGGATCCGCAGTGGGGCGAGGCCGTGACGGCATTCGTCGTACCGGCGGATCGGGGCGGCCCGCCTCAGCTGGACCGGCTCAGGTCCGCCGTCCGCGAGGTCCTTCCGGCGTGTGCGGCACCGAGGAACCTGGTGTTCGTGCCAGAATTCCCGCTACTGCCGTCCGGGAAGCCGGACAGGGCGGCATTGCGGCGAATCGGGGCCCAGCGCGCCTGATACCGGCAGGAACGAGGTAAAACAGGCACGCAAAATCGCGCGGGAACAATTAGCCGCCCCGTGCGTTACAAGATAATGCCCGAGGCGCGTACTGCCAAGTCCGCCGGAGGTCCCCGCCGAAGAAGGAGTTACGCGCCGTAAGGCGCGGTAACCAGCGCATGCCTGTTATGCGCCCACGAAGGGAGGTGTCTCATGCCGAGGACAGCGACCGTACTTGCTGCCCGCGAGGATGAGGAAACCACGACCCACGTGGACGAGCTAATCCAGCGCGGCCGTGGTCAGGGCTACTTGTCCCTGCCCGAACTTCGCGATGCCTTTGACCAGGCGCGAGTGTCCCCGACGGAGGCCCGTTCCATTATCCGCGAGCTCACCGAGGCCGGCGTGGTGCTCGGTAACGAGCCCGCCGACGGGGCCGGAGTTGCCCCGGAACCCGGCAGGGCGGCAGCGCCCGAGGCTGACCTGGCCGACGCCGGGCACGCCGATGCCGAGATGGCTGCCCTGCAGCAGGCACATGCCGCGCAGGCTGCCGAAGACGCCAGCGCGAGCGCGCCCGAGTCCGACCTTGATGACCAGACCTCGGTCATGGGTGACTCGGTGCACACCTACCTCAAGTCCATCGGGCGCCGGCAGCTGCTGACCGCCGAGGAAGAGGTCGACCTCGCCAAGCGGATCGAGGCAGGGCTGTACGCCGAGTACAAGCTGGAGACCGAGAGCCGGCTGTCCAGGCAGCTCCGCGCGGATCTGGAGGCGGTGGCCGAGGACGGCAGGCGCGCCAAGGCTCACATGCTGGAGGCGAACCTGCGGCTGGTGGTGTCGGTCGCGAAGAAGTACTCCGATCGCGGCCTGTCGCTGCTCGACGTGGTCCAGGAGGGCAACCTTGGCCTGATCCGGGCGGTCGAGAAGTTCGACTACGCCAAGGGCTACAAGTTCTCCACCTATGCGATGTGGTGGATCCGGCAGGCGATTCAGCGCGGTTTCGCCGACTCGGCCCGTACCATCCGGCTTCCGGTGCACGTGCTGGAGATGCTGAGCAAGCTGAGCCGGGTCGAGCGGGATATGCACCAGCGGCTCGGGCGCGAGCCAACCCCGGAGGAACTGGCCGTCGAGCTGGACCGGACGCCGGACCAGATCGAGGAGCTGCTGCGCACGAGCCGGCAGCCGATCAGCCTGGACTCGACGATCGGCGAGGACGGCGAGACGAGCATCGGCGACCTGATCGAGGACATCGACGCGCCCGAGGCCGGCGAGCTCGTTGACCGCCAGATCATGGCAGACCAGCTCCGGCACGCGCTGGACGCCCTCACGCCGCGGGAAGCAACGATCATGTCGATGCGGTTCGGCCTTTACGACGGCAACCCGCACACGCTCGACGAGATCGGCAAGGCGCTCGGCCTGACCAGGGAACGGATCAGGCAGCTCGAGAAGCAGTCGCTGTCCAAGCTGCGGCACCCGAGTCGCGCCCAGCCGCTGCTGGATTACGCCAGCTGACTGCGGCCTTAGCCAGCGGTGCCGCGCCAGCGGCCTGCCGGCGAGCGCAGACGGCAACTCAGTAAGACCCGCCCGCGCCTGGCCCGTCGCCAGGCATCCGAGCGATCCGGCCAGCGAGGCCGGGCCCGTCCCCCCGCCGGGCCCGGCCTCGCTGCATGCAGTGCCGCTGCATTCCCGGCGATGCCCGCCGGCACTGGTGGGAAAATGCAGCGCGCGGCTGTCGCGCTCCCGATGCTCCCTGCGGTGTCACTGCCGGGCAGATTGCCTGATGAGGTCTTGCACCTCGGCCCGGCCCGCCGGATCGGCGCTGCGTCGCTCAGCGCAGATGCCATGAACTCGATGGTGCGCTGGGCTTCCTCGCTGTCGAGGCCTGCCGCTCGGCCGAAGATCGAGGTCGCGATCGCGCCGGGACAGGCAGCGTTCACCCGGACACCGTGCTCGCCAAGCTCGTTCGCCGTCGTCTCGGTGAGATGCGTGATCGCGGCCTTGGCTGCGCTGTAATCA
>DAHVAR010000034.1 GCA_027314515.1 Actinomycetota bacterium | reverse complement strand
AGCGCTCCCATGATGTCGGCGCGCCGGGTCAGGGCGACGAGCGGCACCAGCGCGAACGGGATGCCGAACGACAGCACAACCTGGGAGAGGACCAGGCTTGTCGTAGGCGGCAGGCCGGCCGCCAGCACGATCAGGGCTGGCAGCATGGTGACGGCGCGGCGGGCGAACAGTGGCACGCTGCGCCCGACGAAGCCCTGCATCACGACCTGTCCGGCGTAGGTGGCAACGCTCGACGCGGACAGTCCGGAGGCGAGCAGCGCGACGGCGAACGCCAGCGCGGCGCCGCCGCCGACGATGCGGCCGAGTTCGGCGTGGGCTGCCTGGAGTGACCCGCTGGCAACCGCAGCCGCCAGGCGGGCCCGGCCGGAGTGGCTGAACAGTGCCGCCGCGACGACCAGCATTGCCAGGTTGATCAGCCCGGCTGCGCCCAGCGCGATAACCACGTCGAGGCGCTGGTAGCGCAGCAACTGGCGGCGCTCGCTCTCGCCGGCGCAGGACACCCGCGACTTGGTCAGTGCCGAGTGCAGGTAGATCACGTGCGGCATGACCGTAGCCCCGACGATGCCCACGGCCAGCAGCAGCGATGCTGAGCCGCCCAGCCGGGGGATCAGTCCGCCAGCGACAGCGGCCGCGCTCGGGTGAACGGCAGCGAGGTCGTAAGCGAAGCCGAGCAAGACGATGCCAAGCAACGCGATGATGGCGAGCTCGAACCGCCGGTAGCCGCGCTGGTCCAGGGCCAGGACGCCGAACGCGACAACTGCCGTGATCAGGCCGGCAACCAGTAGCGGCGTGCCGGCGAGCAGGTTCAGCCCGATGGCCGCGCCGACGAACTCCGCCATGTCGGTGGCCATCGCGACGAGTTCCGCCTGGACCCACAATCCGCGGGACACCGCGCGGGGCAGCTGTTCCCGGCACAGCTCGGGCAGGTCCTTGCCGGTCGCGACGCCGAGCTTGGCAGACAGGTACTGGACCAGCATGGCCGTCAGGTTGGCGGCGAGAATCACCCAGCCGAGGCGGTAAGCGGACGTCGCGCCGGCCGAGAAGTTGGTCGCGAAATTGCCAGGGTCGACGTAGGCGATCGCGGCAACGAACGCCGGGCCGAGTAGCGCGGCCACGCCCCGCAGCCGCCCGCGTGAGCGCAGCACGCCAAGCTCGGGCCCAGCCGGCCGGGCGGCGGCCTCGGCCCGGTTAGTCGCCATCAGTACACGGCACCTCCGGCATGGCCCGCTGGGCTGGCTGGTCCCGGGCAGCTCACTGCCGGCCCTAGGCCGGCGTCGGCATAGGGTAAGGGCCCGGCCGTGGCCGAGCGTGGCGGCAGAGGACAGCTTTACCCGGATTGTGTCAGTGCTTGACCCGCCGCACTGGCTATGGTTCATTTCATCAAATGGACTCCGGAGGGGATCGGCAGCCTGGGGGGCGCCGTTGAGTTGGGCCATCGCGCTCACCGTGTGCGGAGCCGTGGCGTGCACTGCGGCTGCCCTTGCGTTCCTGGGCCTCGGGCAGGCCAGGCTTTCCGGCGCGGCAGCTCTTGCGCACGACGGCCTCGGTACCGGGACGCGAGCACCCGCGTGGTCGCTGGCGGACTCGGCGGGGGTCGTGCACACTTCCCCGCCGTCGCTGCCGCTGCAACTGGTGGTCTTTGCCGACCATTCGCTGAAGTCGTTTCCCTCGGTTGCCGAGGGGCTGCGCGAACTGCTCGCCGACCAGGCCGGCCAGAGCGACCGGGACGCGATGGAAATCGTGCTGCTGCTCAAGCATTCGAACCCGATGGCTGAGCCGGTGCTCGCCGAACTGGGCCTCGGCGGGGTCAGCGTGCTGCACGGATCCCCGGCCCTGTACGCCGACTACAACGTGCGGGTCGGGCCGTTTCTGATCTTCGTCGACTCGGCGGGCCTGGTGCGGGCGTCGAGCCTGGTGAACTACTCGTGGCAGGTGGCCAAGCTGCGGCAGCTGGCCGGCTTGCCGGTGACGGCGGCGGAGCGGTGACCACTTTCGTGCTCGCGGCCAAGGCGGCGGTCGCCGTCCTCCTGCTGGCCTCCGGCGGGGCGAAACTGGCCGACCTGGCCGGGTTCGCCGGCACGGTCCGGCTCTTCGTCCCGGCCCGGTCGCCGGCCTGGGCGGTGGCGGCGGTCCGGCATGCCGCTGTGATGATTGCCGCTGCCGAGCTGATGGCCGGCGCGGTGAGCCTGTGCTGGCCCGCCCTGGCCTGGGTCAACCTGGCGGTGCTAACGCTGACCTGCGGCTTCATGATTGCCGCCGGGCTCGGCTATGCGCGCCACCGGGGACGGCCCTGCCATTGCTTCGGCGCGCTGACCAAGCGGGGATTCGGGCCGGGCAGCTTGCTGCGCGCGGCGGTTGTCCTGGCCGCGGCTGCTGCATCCTGCGTGCCGACGCGGCCAGCCCCGCAACTGCACTTCGCGCTGGTGTTCCACCTGCTCCTGCTGGCCGGAGCGGTCCTCATGGCAGCCGCGGCCGCAGCCGCGGCGAAGGCGCTGCTGACACAGCCGGATTCTGCTGGGACGGTTGCCTGATGCACATACCGGTCTACCTGGAGATCGCGCAGTGGGCGCTGCTGCTCGGGCTCGGCTCGCTGCTCGTCGTGCTGTACCGGCAACTCGGACGGCTGCTTGGCGACAAGCAGGACACCGCCGACCTCGGTCCGCCGCTGGGCAGCAGGGCGACGCCCATCCGGTACACGGCGGTGCCGGATGGCAGCCACGAGCGGCTGGCAACCGGCGACGGTCAGCCGGCCCTGATCGCGTTCGTCGACCCCACCTGCCCCGCCTGCGAGCAGTTGGTCGCCAGCCTCGGCGAGCTGCACGCAGCGGGGGAACTGGCCGGCTTCCGCGTGCTGCTGCTCATCTCCGATCCGCCCGGCTATCTCGGTATCTCGGCCGCGTTCCAGGCCACCAGCCTGCCGATCGGGCGGCCGGTCAGCGCGGCGGAAGTTGCCGGATACCGCGCCAGCGGAACGCCGCTGCTGGTTGCCGTCGACGGCGCCGGCACCGTGCGGGCTGCCGGGGTTGCCAGCAAACTGCCGGAGGTCCGGTCCTACGCGGCCGCTATTGCTGCCGAGCGAGAGGTTGCCCGATGAGCTGGAAGAATGCCGGAGAGCGCTTCGACGCTCGGATTGGTGCTCTGGCCGAGCGCGCGGCCAGGCAGGTCAGCAGGCGCAACGCGCTGCGCGGCGTAGTGCTCGGCGGCACCGCCGGGCTCGCCGCGCTCGCCACCGGCCAGCGTCCCGCCCTGGCCGCGAGCTGCTACTGCGGGCCGACCCGCCGGTGCTCGAGCTGTCCCGCGGTCGGCTGCCCGCACGGCTATGAGCTGTGCAAGAGCTCGTTCAACCCCGATTGCTTTAATGCTCAGGGGTACCGGTGTGAATGGCCGCAAGGCACCTGGATCGCCTGCATGGGCACCGGCAAGGGTTACGGCTACCGGATCTGTTACGACTGCAAGGGCAGGTCGGGGTGCAGGGGCTGGTGTACCTGCCTGAGCGAGTGCATCTGCTGCGACTGCCAGACGGTCGAGGAGGTCCGGGCCGAGCAGCACCGGATCCAGTTGCTCGAGGCGCAGTGACCGGCGCCCGCACGGCAGCGGCGGGAGTGGTCGCGGGCAGCGCCGGGCTGGCGGCAGCCTGGCTGGCTTCCGGTGCCATCGGCGTCCTTTCCGCCATGGCGGTCCTGCTGGCGGCGGGCAATGGCTATGCGAAGGCTTACTCGCCTTGAGGAGCCAACTCCGCGGCCTCGCTTGCCGCCCGTCTTCCGGTCGGGAGACTCACCAGGACGTGTGCGGTCCTGCTCGCCTACCTGATTCCCGGCGCCGCTGCCTGGGCGCTGCTCGGCCTGGCGCTCGGTGTGCTTCCGCTAGCGCAGGCGGCAGTCGTCGCGGTGGCGGTGTACGGGTGCGGCTACGGCCTGGCCGAAGTCACTGGCCGTCACTGGCCGGCTCCGGGCCGCCGATGGCAGGTGCCGCAGGACCTGCTCATCGGAGTCGGCGGCACCCGTCGGCTGGTCATCTGGGGCGCCGTTCTCGGACCGGGCTTCCTGACCAGGAACCCCTACCCCGGCTTCGGCATGCTCGTCCTGCTCGCCGCAGCGGCGGGCCGCTGGCCGGCGGCCATCATCGTCGCAGCGGCGATCGGCGCCGCTCATGCCGGCGGCCGGGGCATCGCGCTGCTGCGCGACAGCAAGACTGGCCAGCACGACCCGTTCGCGCTGGTGCTGCGGTCGCTTCGGTGGCGAGCGCTGGATGGCATGGCGCTGCTCGCGGTAGCCGGCGCCGCAATCGTGACGGCCGGGCACCAACTCGGCTGACAGGCCGCTAATGACGGGAGTACGCATGCGCGGCACGCTTGCCAGCAGGGCAGTTCGGGCAGTTCGCGGCACGGCAGTTCGCGGCACGGCAGTCAGGGTCGCCATGGCCGTATTGGCAGTGGCCTCGGCGGGCTTGCTGGCCGCCTGGCCCGCCGGGACGGCGGTCGCGGCACCGGCGTCCGCGCCGTCGGGCGCCGCGATGGCCACTCGGCCGGCACCCGCGCCTGAGCGCTTCCACCTGACCACCGACAACTCGAATTCGGACCGGCAGCAGGTGCAGGCTACCGGGCCGTTCACCCAGGACGGCTACGCGGTGGCCGGAATCTTCAGTTCCAGCCACAGTGTCAGCCGGCTGGTGTTCCGCCGCGGCACGGTGCGGCTGGTGACCAGCATGACCAGCTTTTTGTTGCCGCCGCCGAATACGCGTACCTGTAAGTTCACCGAGCAGTTCAGCGGCTCCTACGTGATCCGCGGCGGCTTCGGCAGGTACCCGCATGCCAGCGGTACCGGCCGCTACGTCAGCAGGATCTTCGGCCAGGTCTGGAAGCGGCACGATGGGATCTGCGGTTACGCGGTGGTGTCATTCTGGCAGTCGACGAGAACCGTGGGCTCACTGCACCTGTAGCGCAGGCAGGGGTAGGACGAAGGCATGAGCGGCGAGCTGTCCGGGCGCACGTTCCTGATCACCGGCGCCAACACCGGGATCGGCCTGGCGACTGCCCGCGCGCTGGCGATGCGCGGCGGGCGGGTATCTCGCCTGCCGGTCGGAGCAGAAAGGCCGGGCAGCGGCTGAGTCAGTCGCGGCGGCGGCCGGCGCCGATGTAGCCCGTTTCCTGCAGCTTGATCTGGCCGATCTCGCTGCGGTACGGGCGAGTGCTCAGGCATTCCTGGCCCTGGGCGAGCCGCTGCACGTGCTCATCAACAACGCTGGCGTGGCCGGCCGGCGCGGGCTGACCAGGGACGGTTTCGAGCTGATGTTCGGCGTCAATCACCTTGGTCACTTCGCCTTCACTACCGCGCTGATGGAGTGCCTGACCAGCAGCGGGGCCCGGATCGTCAACGTCTCGAGTGATGCGCACTACGCGGCGCGCGGCGTCGATTTCGGCCAGTTGCGGCGTCCTGCG
>DAHVAR010000025.1 GCA_027314515.1 Actinomycetota bacterium | reverse complement strand
CCCGGCGGTTGAACACGTTGGACTCTGCTTCCGTACCCCTCATCATCTTCAGCCGGTTCGTGAACTCGCCGCGCAGCATGCGGGCCGCCAGCGAGCTGTCGCCATCCAGGCTGGCCAGGGCTCTCTCAATGACGCACCGGTCCGCGGCCGCGACCAGCGGCCCGGTGTCGACGACCAGCACGCCGCTCAGCCAGCGCTGGCGTCGGTGTCGGTGTCGCGGCCGAATCCCTCGGCCAGCATCTCGTCGGCGTCAGCCGCCGAGCGGCCTGAGGACGACGCGCCGATCCCGGCGAACGCCAGCCGCCGCCGGGGTGCCCCTGCGTGCGGGAGCCGCTCGGCGAGCAGTTCCGCGGCGACCTGGTCCGGGGTCTGGCCGCGGCGGGCCGCCTCGGCCTCCAGCACGGCCGCGAGGCTGTCAGGAAGGTGCACGGTCATCGCCATGACACCAGGGTAGGCCCCCGGACCGGGAAACCCGCCCAGAAGTGCCTGACCGCCCGCAAGCAGGCCCGCCAGCAGCGCCAGCCCCGGCACGCCTCTCGCGGCCCTGCCATGAACGGCAGCCGTCACTGACCGGCCGACGCCAGCCCTCACCCGGCCGCGCCCCGAAATCTGAGGGCTTCCGACGAGACACCTCTTGCACCCAAGCCGGAGATGCGGCTAATCACCATGCATGACCGTTTCAAAGCCCGGGCCCGGCAGCCGCTCAGCCCGCCGACGTGGGTATGGCGCACCTGGCCGCCCATTTCCGCCTGCAGGGGCGAACCGGGTCACGGCCCGGACCCCGTTCCCGGCCGTGCTGACGGACAGGCCGGTGGACAGCTGCCAGCGGGTGTATCTCTTGGCCAGGTCCCGCAGCCAGGCCTGGGGGATTCCCGTGAAGCTGAAGGTGGCCTCGGGCTTGTCGATGCCCAGGTTGCAGAGCCGCCAGATGTCCCGGAGGTACTCGGTGTCCCAGCCGGCGCCGGACGCGAGCGCCTCGACGACGACCTGGTAACCGGCGAGATCGACTGGGCCGGGGACTCCGTCATCGTCGGTGCCGGAGATCAGCGTGACGACCGTCAACCGGGCCGCCGCCAGCGTCGGCGACCGCGACGACGAGATCCCCCTGCGCCCCGAGGAGCTCACGAGATGACAACCGCACTGGCCGACGCCGCCAGTCCGCGCCGTTCGCCGTTCGCCGGCGCCGACGTCTGCCGCGCGGCCGGGCTCACCCTGCCCGACGGCACGGCACGCCCGGCATTCGATGACGACCTGTGGGACTTCGCCGACGTCATCGGCCTGCCCAACCAGATGGCCAAGGTCAGCCGCCGGTTCGACTTCGCCGCGGTCTCCCGCGACGACTGGCGGCTGGTCGCCAAGGAGCAGATCATGGCCATGATTGCTCCCCGGCACGAAGCCGTGATCATCCGGCCTGCCGGGCCAGCAGGCCTGGGGAGAGCCGGGCCAGCGGGTCATCGGGTGACCAGCCGGATTCCAGCCGGTCCCGTATGACATGCTCAGCGGCCAGCGGCAGCGGCCGCTGTCGTCGAGCAGGTAGCGCCGGTGGGCCAGGTATGCCTCGCAGCGGCCCGCGTCGATGTCGGCGAGGCGGGCGGTGCCCTGGGCGCCCAGCCAGTTCAGGAAGCGGGTCAGCTCGGCAAGGCGGCACCTGACGAGTGGGTCGTCATCGAGCCCGCGTACCAGGCGGCACAGCTCCTCGAACGCCTCCACGACGACCCGCAGCCGGGAAATCCGCTCCTGGGGCGGTTCGCGCTCGACGTCCGCTACTAGTGGTTCCGGAGCTGGGTCAACGGCCCATCCGGCCAGCGGCTCGGGCTAGCTCCCGTCCCGGACGGCCCGGTCAGCCTGCGCGCCCTGCGCAGGACCCTGGCGATCGAGCTCGCTTGCCGGCCCGGCGGCGTCCTCGCCGCGAAACTGCACCTGAAACATATCGCCGTGGCAACCACGGAAGGCTATGCATCCCGGCCGGGCGGAGCGCAGGCCGAACTGCTCGCCGAGGTGAACAAGCACGAGGCCGAGCACAACCTGGAACTGGTCTGGGCCGAGTTTCGCAACTACCAGCAAGGCATCATGCCCGCCGGGCCCGGCGCCCGCGAGCTCACCGAGTTCTTCGCCCACGTCGACGGCAAGCTCGCTGCCGACGCCCCCGGAGCACCCAAGGCCCAGGCCAGCGACCGCGACGTGCTCAACCTCATGACCAAGCGAGCCCGGACGCTCCACCTCGGCACCGCGAACTACTGCTGGTTCACCGACCCGTCCCGGGCGCTCTGCCTCCGGCTCGCCGGAACCCCCGCCGCGGACAAGCCCCTCATCGGAATGTGCGACTCCGCCCGCCGCCCGCAAGCTACCCACCACCCTTGCCACCGGCCCGTCTGGGCAGAACACGCCGCGAACACCCGGAGGTTCCTCGGCCAGCTCGGCCCGGCCCGCAAGACCGAGAAGGCACGACTGCGAGCCGACCACGACCGGGCGCTGCGCGTCTTGGACGCCATCGACGCGGCCAGCCCGGACACCGACCATCAGGAGCAGCACGCGGATCACACCTGACCAGCGCGCCGCCAACGAGGACCGCATCCGCGCCGCCACCGACCGGCTCCTGCGCGGCGACATCCCGCCGGGCGGCCGGTGCGACGTCAAGACACTCGCCCGCGAGGCATGCGTCGACCGCACCGCCTTCTACGGCAGCCGCCCCTACGCCCACCTGCGCGAAGAATTCGAAAGGCGCCCCCGCGAGCTTGGCCGTCCGGCACCCGCGGCAACATCCGCAGCCTGCCACAGCCCGGGCACGCCGACACGACACCCGCCGCCCGCGCGGGAGCGCCGTCATGAGCGTCGATTTCCCCGCCGCGAGACCGTCAGATGGCACCCGGACCGGCCGCCCGCCGGAGCGCATCCGCGACGAACTCAGCCTTAGCGTCGGTATAGGCCTCCCGGTCGCCCGCATGCTGCGCCGCCAGCCGGTGCTTCAGCTCCTCATAACTCACGGCCAGCCGGTCATCGCGCCGCAGCGCGTCCCGGAACGCGAGCTGCTCCGCCCACCGCGGGTGACCAGCCCGGATCACGTGCAGGTGCGCCACCCGCCGCTGGCCGGAGGCATCCGGCTTGACGAAAAACCGCCGCCACGCTCCTCCCGAGTCCAGCTCCGGCGGCACATAACACCAGCCGTCCGCGGCGAGCGGTTCTCCCGCCTGCGCGACCACGGCGTCAGGATCGGCCACCGATGCCATCAGGTCGATGACCGGCTTGGCGGCAAGCCCGGGAACGGCCGTCGAACCGACGTGCTCGACCCCGTCCACCAGCCACGGTGCCAGCAGCCCGGCCAGCCTGCCGCGCTCAGCCCGCGCCCGCTCAGCGAGCCGCGGATCATGCGGAAGAACCTCCGCCTTCTCATACGCCCATGCCGGGACCCCATCGCTCATACGCCCACGCTAAACCGGCACTCGACACCAGGCCCCCCTGATCAGCCGACGCCATCGGCCAGCAACGCCGGCACCGCCCACTGAGCGGTGACGTCGGTCACACTCCCAACACGAAAACGCAACACCGGCCACCACGAAAGTCACCGCCAACATCGAAGGATGAATGCCATGTCAATCGCCACACGAGTAAGACCGAACACACTGAGTGCGGAAAGAAGGCACTTCTTCGTGACCGACGCCCCCCCCTGCGGTCCGGAGCCGCACGGGTCTGCCCGAGCGGCGAGCCGAGGTCGGGGACGGCGAGGACCTGCTCGGCCTCGGCCGCGGTCAGCGAGGACCGCGGCAGCCGGCGGGGCGGACGGGCAGCTCCAGCACGGCGGCCGGGTCGGTGATGATCAGCCTGCGGGAGGCGGACCAGGTGAAGAAGGGGCGGATGGCCTGCAGCCGCTGGGCCTGGGAGGCGGCCAGCAGCGGCTGCCCGCCGGGCTGCCGGTTAGTAGGACACGTGCCGCCGGTAGCGTTCCAGGACCTCGCGTGTGACCTCCGCGGGCCGGGTGATCCCGCGGTCGGCCAGCCAGTCGCCAGCTGGGCGGCGGCATGCCGACCGGACCGGATGGTCGCCGGGGAGTAGCCGCGGGCGGCCATGTGCGTCCGCGCCGCCATGCCGCCCTACCCCCAGGTGTCCATGCTCCTCGGCTCGATGGCCGGCCTGCGCAGCGCCGAGGCGTGCGGGCTGCGGGCTATCCGGTCAGCGCGCAAAAAGGTGCCGGAACTGCCCGAGGGCTTGCGCTAGCGCGACCTGCGGCACTATCTCGCGAGCTTCCTGATCGCCCACGGCGCTGACGTGAAGCTCGTGCAGGCACGGCTGCGGCACGCTTCAGCGAAGACGACGCTCGACCCCTACGGCTATCTCTGGCCCGACCGGGATGAGTCCACGAGAACAGTCCTGAAGGCAAGTTTTCGGGACGGACCCGGCCGGAACAGAGACGGAACACGGGACAAGATCAGCTAGAGCTATGGCTGGTCAGAGCCATGATGATCTTTAAACGTCGTAGTAGAGCTCGAACTCGTGCGGGTGCGGGCGAAGCCGGATCGCGTCGATCTCGTTGGACCGCTTGTAGTCCAGCCAGGTCTCGATCAGGTCCGGCGTGAACACGCCGCCCTCGAGCAGGTAGTCGTGGTCGGCTTCGAGGTTGTTGAGCACCGCCTCCAGCGAGCCCGGCACCTGCGGGATCGACTTGGCCTCATCGGGCGGCAGCTCGTACAGGTCCTTGTCCACCGGCTCGGGCGGCTCGATCTTGTTCCTGATGCCGTCGACGCCCGCCATCAGCATCGCGGCGAAGGCCAGGTACGGGTTGGCTGACGGGTCCGGGACGCGGAACTCCAGCCGCTTGGCCTTCGGGTTCGGCCCGGTGATCGGGACCCGGATGCAGGCAGACCGGTTGCGCTGGCTGTAGACCAGGTTCACCGGGGCCTCGTAGCCGGGAACCAGCCGGTGGTAGGAGTTCATCGTCGGGTTGGTGAAGGCCAGCAGCGATGGTGCGTGCTTGAGCAGGCCGCCGACATAGTACCGGCCGATGTCGGAGAGCCCGGCGTAGCCGACCTCGTCGTAGAACAGCGGGGCGCCGTCCTTCCACAGGCTCTGATGGCAGTGCATGCCCGAGCCGTTGTCGCCGAACAGCGGCTTCGGCATGAAGGTCACCGTCTTGCCGGCCGCCCTGGCCACGCTCTTGACGACGTACTTGTACAGCATCAGGTTGTCGGCCATGGTCAGTAGCGTGTCGAACTTGATGTCGATCTCGGCCTGGCCGGCGGTGCCGACCTCATGGTGCTGCATCTCGACGGTGATGCCGACCTCGATCAGCTTGCGCACCATCTCCGAGCGCAGGTCGGTGTAGTGGTCCATCGGCGGCACCGGGAAGTAGCCGCCCTTGTACCGGGGCTTGGCGCCGAGGTTGCCGCCCGGCTCATCCCGGCCGGTGTTCCAGGCACCCTCGATCGAGTCGATGTGGTAGTAGCCCTCGTTCGGGCTGGTCTCGTAGCGCGCCGAGTCGAAGATGTAGAACTCGGCCTCCGGGCCGACGTAGATCGTGTCAGCGATGCCGCTGCCGCGCAGGTAGTCCTCCGCCTTGCGGGCGATGTTGCGCGGGTCGCGGCTGTACGGCTCCCCGGTGAGCGGGTCGTGCACGAAGAACGTCAGGTTCAGCGTCTTGTGCGTCCGGAACGGGTCGATGACCGCGGTGGCCGGGTCGGGCATCAGGAGCATGTCCGACTCGTGGATCTGCTGGAAGCCCCGGATCGATGAGCCGTCGAACATCCGCCCTTCGGTGAAGACGCTCTCGTCGAATGACTCGGCAGGCACGGTGAAGTGCTGCATCGTACCGAGGAGGTCGCAGAAGCGCACGTCGATGAACTGCACCCCCTCGGCCTCGATGAACCGCAGTACCTCGTCGCCGCTTGTGAACATCAGCTCTCCTTACGCGCCGGCCGGTGAATGCCGCTGGCGCAATTGCTGCCGCCTCCCGGTTTGCTGCCGCCCGGCACCAGCCTGCGCAGCAGGACCTGCGCCGCCATCCGGGGGCGATTAGGACGCTAGCGGCGATCAGTTTCCTGGCCGTGTCCCCTATGTTTCGCTGGTGTTACGCTCACGGGCGCTGGCTCGCAAGCCGGGTGAAGCGGCTACCGTTGGCCTGTGAGCAATCAGCACGCGACCAGCCAGCGCACGGGCAGCCAGCAGCCCGCTGCCGATGACACATTCTATCCGGGCCAGGACTTCGGGCTCCCGGAGTCGGGCCGCGGCTCGGTGGCCGGCTGGAGCAGGCGGTTCGCAGCGCTGCTGATCGACTGGATCGCCTGCAGCCTGATCGCCCTGGCGTTCTTCTATCACCCGCAGGCCGGCCACGCTGCCAGCGTGCTTGTTCAGCCGAGGCTGTGGACTCCGGCGGTCTTCGGCGTCGAGGACTGGCTGCTGACGGCGTTGACCGGGTTCACCATCGGCAAGCGGCTGGTCGGACTGCGGGTCGTGCGACTGGACGGGCAGCCGGTCGGGCTGCTGAGAGCGTTCGCTCGTACCCTGCTGCTCATGCTGGTGGTGCCAGCCATGATGATGGACAGGGACTTGCGCGGCCTTCAGGACAAAGCCGGAAGGACCGTAGTGATTCGCGCCTGATTCCGCGTTCCCGGTCGGATTGTGCCTGGTGCCGTGCTGCTGCGCCCCGCCGGTGCGGCTACCGCATCTTCGGCCGCGGCGCCTTGGGCAGCCGAGCGCTCCTCGGCATCGGCCCCTTCGGCATCTGCAACTGCGCTGGCAGCGCGTTCAGCCGGTAGTTGAGGTCGGCGACAGCCTGGCCGGTCATGTTGCGGGGCAGCTTCATGATCTTCTTGTTCAGCTCCCGGATCGGGACCTGGCCCTCGCCGTCGCCGACCTGGAAGTCGTAGATCGGCACCTGGCTGGCGATCCGCGAGATCCGCTTCTTCTCGGCGGCCAGCAGGCTCGGCAGCCGGGTGGCGGAGCCCTCGCCGACCAGGATGACGCCGGGCTTGCCGACCGTGCGGTGCACCACGTCCATGTTCCGGTTGGCGGCGATAGCCGGGGTGGTGGTGAAGCCGCCGCGCAAGCTCTGCAGCACCGCCGCGGCGGCAGCCGGCTGGCCCTCGATGGCCTTGTACTGCGCCGAAGTGGCGAACCGGCCGAAAAGCACCATCGCACCGAGACCGCCTGCCAGGATCCCGATCGGAATGAAGCCCCAGATCAGGCCGGTAAAGTAGCCGATGACGATGACGACGGCCGCCACGCCGACGCCGGCCAGCGCAACGAGCGGAAGCGCGCGCGGGTTCTGCTTGCGGATAATGCCCGCGATCATGCGTATCTGCTTAATCCGCCCCATCGATGTGGGATCGGCCGGGTTCGGCGCATCGGCGCCGGACTTTTTCACCATGACGGCGAGGATACCGGGCCGGAACGACGTTGCATGGCCTGGCGGTAAAGCCGGCCCGCTCGGTATGACGAGCGGACCAGCGGTCCGGACTGGACGCCTGCGAAGCCGAGCTCGGTGGCCTCCCCGGCCAGCTCGTCGAACTCCGCGGGCGGGACCCAGCGGTCGACCGGGTGGTGGCGGACCGACGGCCGCAGGTACTGGGTGATGGTGATCAGCTCGCAGCCTGCGGCCCGCAGATCGGCCATGGCCTGGCTGATTTCCTCCCGCCGCTCGCCCATGCCGAGGATCAGGTTGGACTTGGTGACCAGGCCGTCCGCCCGGGCGAGCTCAAGCACGCGCAGCGACCGTTCGTACCGGAAGCCCGGCCGGATCCGGCGGAAGATCCTCGGCACCGTCTCCACGTTGTGGGCGAGCACTTCAGGCCGGGCCGAGAAGACCTCGGACAGCTCCGCCGGATCGGCGTTGAAGTCGGGAATCAGCAGCTCGACGCCGCAGCCGGGGACGGCCTGGTGGATCTCGCGGCAGGTCTGTGCGTACAGCCAGGAGCCGCCGTCCGCCAGGTCGTCGCGAGCGACGCCGGTCACCGTCGCGTACCGAAGGCCCATGGCTGCCACCGACTCGGCGACCCGTCGCGGCTCGTCGGCGTCAAGCGGGCCGGGCTTGCCGGTGGCGATCTGGCAGAAGTCACACCGACGGGTGCACTGGTCACCGCCGATCAGGAAGGTGGCCTCACGGTCTTCCCAGCACTCGAAGATGTTCGGGCAGCCGGCTTCCTCGCACACCGTGTGCAGGCCCTCGCGCCTGACCAGCTGCTTGAGCTCGGTGTACTCAGGGCCAGTGCGGAGCCGGGTCTTGATCCACGGTGGCTTGCGCTCGATCGGAACCTGGCTGTTGCGAGCCTCGAGGCGGAGCATGCGGCGGCCGTCAGGTGCTAGTACCACGCCTTTCAGCCTATTACGGGGTGACGCAGGCGCGGCACGGACAGGTCCCTGAGCTGACAGAGATGGCACTCAGGATCTGTTCAACCGATCGGGAGGTGACCGTCAGGCTTTTGCGAGGCCGGCCTAAGCGTAGGAGCCGACTATCAAAGGTGCAGGGGCCGCCCGACAAGGGCAATCGGGCGCCACGACGAAGCGGCGGACGAGGCAGTGACGGCCTGCGATGGGAACGGATGTGCGATGAACAGCATGTATGGCTCCTTCGACCAGCATGACCGGGACGACGCGCAGAACACGGACGGCGGCCGGGTTCCCGAGGAACCGGGCGGGCAGATGCCGCAGGGCGATCGCCCGGCCGGCTATGGGAGCCCGGCCGGCTACGGGGCTTACGGAGCCGTGCCGCCACCACCGCCACCACCACCGAACTGGCTCAGTCACAGTGCCGCGCCGGGCGGCGGCCACCACATGGCACCACCGCGCCGTGGACGGCGCAGGGCGCTGATCGTGGCTTCGGGCGTCACGGCCGCCGCCCTGGTCGCGGGCGGCACGGCCTGGGCGACAGCTGGCTCGCCGGCGGTTGCACTGAGCACCTCGGCGATCGCCAGCCGGACAGCTCCGGGCCTGGTGGACGTGATGACCACGCTCGGCTACCAGCGTGCCAACGCGGCGGGTACCGGAATGGTGCTGACCTCGACGGGTGAGGTGCTGACCAATAACCACGTGGTAGCGGGCGCCACGTCCATCAAGGTCCGGGACATCGGCAATGGCCGCACCTACAGCGCGAGGGTCGTCGGGTACAGCGAGCGTAACGACGTCGCGGTGCTGAAGTTGATCGGAGCATCCGGCCTCTCGACCGTCTCGATCGGCAATTCGAGCACAGTGGCGGCCGGCCAGCACATGGTGGCTCTCGGGAACGCCGAGGGCAGGGGCGGCTATCCGGCCGTCGTGACCGGCACGGTGACCAGCACCGGCACTGCCATCAGCGCGGTGGACAGCGGTGACGGCACCGTCGAGCACCTGGCCGGGATGATCCAGACCAACGCGGCCATTCAGCCGGGCGACTCCGGCGGCCCGCTCGTCAACTCGTCCGGGCAGGTCGTCGGCATGGACACGGCGGCGTCCAACAGCAACTCGGCTGGTTACGGCACGACGGCCGCGCAGACGACGCAAGCCTTCTCGATACCGATTAACCGGGCTATCGCGATTGCCAACCAGATCGAGACGGGCAAGTCGTCGGCCACCGTGCACATCGGGGCGACGGCGTTCCTCGGTGTCGCGGTCTACCCGGCCAGCTCTGCCTCCGCGGGGGCCGGCATTGGCCAGGCGAGTAACGGCGTCACGATCGCTGGCGTCGTGCCGGGTACGGCAGCAGCGAGAGCCGGCCTGTCAGCGGGCGACACGATCATCGCGCTGGGCGGCCATCAGCTCACCTCGAACTCCGACCTGCAGACGGTCATCGCGGAATATCATCCGGGCGACAAGGTCAGGATCGAGTGGTCGAGCCAGTTCGGCCAGACGCAGACAGCCATCGTGACGCTGACCTCGGGCCCGACCGGCTGACCTTCGCGGCAGCGTGGCTGCCGGAAGCCGCCCAAGACCCGGATCATCCCGGAGGCAGAGGATGACCGGCACGCGCTGCCCCGCCGCGTCCGGAATGGAAACGAGGGCCGACACCCGGCCACTCGGCACGTCGTAGGCGATGGCCCGGCGCAGGGTGCCCGTCGCACTGCACCTCGGCCAGGGCGGCAACGCGAGCTAGCCCAACTGAACGGGCTGCTCGACCAGGTTCGTACTGGCGGGAGGACCGGGCGGCCAGGCCGGGCCGTGCTGGTCCGCGGTCGCCGCCGGGTCGGCAAGTCGCGTCTGGTCGAGGAGTTCGCCCAGCGGTCCGGGCTGCCGCACGTATTCTTCACGGCGACCCGGATGCCGCGCTGACGCTGCTGGCAGGAATCCTTCCCGCCGGCCAGCCGAGCATGGTCGTGTTCGATGAGATGCCCTACCTGGCCAGGGACGACCACGGCTTCGAGGGCACGCTCCAGAAGGCCTTCGACCGGACCCTGTCGCGGCTGCCCGTGCTCTTGGTCCTCATCGGCTCGGACCTGGCCATGATGGAGGCGCTCATCACCTACGGCCGCCCCTTCTACCAGCGCGGCACCGAGATGGTCGTCCCGCCGCTCAACCCGCCCGAGGTCGCCGGCACGCACCGTGCTCGGCGCGATCGGCAACGGTGAGCGCACCTTCACGCTCATCGGCCGGGCCGCAGGCGGCCTCAACCCAGGGGCACTGAGCCGGTCACTCGACATCCTCGTCAGCAAGCGACTCGTCGAGGCGCGCCTGCCGCTGTCGACACAGCCGTCCAAAGACACTCGCTACTACGTCACCCGCACCTGCGCTTCTGGCTGGCGTTCATCGGCCCGAACATGCCGGTCATCGAGCGCGGACGCGGGGACCAAGTCCTCGCCGCGATCAGGAAGCAGTGGAATTCGTGGCGCGGCCGCGCGATCGAGCCCGTCATCAGGCAAGGCCTGCTCCGGCTCCCTGCAGGCGTGCTGCCCGATGGAACCGACGCCATCGGCGGCTACTGGACCCGCACCAACGACCCGGAAATCGACCTGGTCGGGGCCGACCGCTTCCCCAGCGCCAAGAAGATCACCCTCGCGGGGTCGATTAAATGGCACGAGAACAAGCCCTTCGACTCTCGCGACCTCGCCGACCTCGCCGACCTCATCGTCCACCGCGGCCAGCTCCCCGGTGCTGACGACAAGACGCAACTGCTGGCAGTGTCCCGCAGCGGAGCGACCGCCGACGTCCACGTCCTGACACCAGAGGACCTGCTCACCGCCTGGACGCCCGCTTAACGCGGCGACGGCGGGAACAGAAGACGTTGCTGTCGGCCCGGGCTCTGCCGGGGCGGGTGGGGCGCTGCCAAGTCTGGCCTGCTCAGCGGGCTGCGGCCGTCCCGATGTGACGGCGGCGCCCGGTATCGGCAACGATAGGCTCATGCCCGGCCAGTTCGATCCGCCGTCAGGAACGCGCGACTTCCTCGCTGCCGAGGTGGAGCGGCGCGAGCACGCGTTCGCCGTCATCCGCTCGGTCTTCTCCCGCTACGGCTTCGAGCCGTTGCAGACGCCCGCCTTCGAGCGACTCGACGTGCTGCTTGGCAAGTACGGCGAGGAGGGCGACAAGCTTGTCTTCAAGATCCTCCGGCGAGGCGAGCACGAGGCGTCGGGCGAGGCTGACCTGGCCTTGCGCTACGACCATACGGTGCCGCTGGCCAGAGTAGCGGCGGCGTACGGCAGCCAGCTGCCGGCGCCCTACAAGAGGTACGCGCTGGGCCCGGTCTGGCGCGCTGACCGGCCCGGCAGGGACCGCTATCGCGAGTTCACCCAGTGCGACCTCGACACCCTCGGCTCTGCGTCGCTGCTGGCCGACGCGGAGGCGCTGAGTGCCCAGCATGACGTTTACGCCGAGCTCGGCCTCCCGGCCTTCACGATCCTGCTGAACTCGCGCCGTGTCCTGAAAGGCCTGCTTGAGTCCTTCAGCGTCCCTCCGGAGATCGGCGCAGGCGTGCTGATCTCGCTCGACAAGCTCGACAGGCTCGCGCCGGCGGAAGTGGCCGGCGAACTGGCGGGCCGGGGCCTGGCCCCCGATCAGGCTGACGAACTGGTCGCCGCACTGACCGGGGCGGACTCGGCCGACCGGCTCCGGGTCGCGCTGAGCAAGTCGGAGGAGGGCACGGCGGGCCTGGACGAGGTCGACACGGTCATGGCCCTGCTGGCCGGCCAGATCCCGGCCGGCCGCCTGGTGTTCACCCCGCGGATGGTGCGCGGGCTCAGCTACTACACCGGCCCGATCTGGGAAGTCACTGCGCCGGGAGTGGCCGGCTCGATCGGCTCCGGCGGCCGCTACGACCACCTGATCCAGCAGCTTGGCGGTCCCGACCGGCCGGCCACCGGCTCGTCCATCGGGATCGAGCGGATACTCCCGCTGCTGCCCGGCCGCGGGGAAGCTGCGCCGGGACGGCTCGACGTGGCGGTCACGGTGATGCGCGGTGACCTGGCCGCGCAGTCGTTCGCGTTCGCCGCGCAGGCCCGGTCGGCGGGCCTGCGCGCGAGTGTCTACCTCGGTTCATCGGCCAAGCTCGGCAGGCAGCTCAAGTGGGCCAGCGACAGCGCCGCGCGCTGGTGCGTGATCTACGGTGACCAGGAACACGCGGCCGGCACGGTGACGGTCAGGGACATGGCATCGGGCGAGCAGGTTCAGGTGCCCGCGGCCGGCGTCCGGGCCTACTTCACCGCCGCTGCCCACGGGGCGAGCTGAGTGGCGGGTGAGACGTTCGTGGAGCCGGCCCGCTGGCATGCCAGCCTGCCCGGCGTGGTCGCGACCGCCGGCGCGCTGATTCACGACGCCGCCGCGAACCTGCTGGTCGTCAAGCCGAACTACCGGGATTACTGGACCCTGCCCGGCGGGATCTGCGAATTCGGCGAGGCTCCGCACGCCGCGTGCGCGCGCGAGGTAACCGAGGAGATCGGCCTGCGCCTGCCGGTGGGCCGGCTGCTCAGCGTTGACTGGCAGCTGCCGCAGCCGGCCTACGGGCCGGGCGCGCGCCCGGCGGTGTACTTCATCTTCGACTGCGGCACGTTGCGCGGCTCGACTGGCATCGCGCTCCAGGCAGCCGAACTCGATGACTGCGCGTTCGTGCCGCCGGAGGCACTGGCCGACTTGCTGCCGTCGTTCGCGCTCCCGCGAGTCCACGCGGCCCTGGCCGCGCGGGCCTCGGGCTGCGTCAGGTACGTGCCGCTGACCGACGGCGACCATGCCGCGGGGAACGGGCAGTGACCGAGCCGGCCGTCAGCCAGCCAGGCTGGCGCCAGCCAGCGACTGAACCCCGTTGACGGTCCGGACGCTGGTGGCCGCGAACGCGGCGGCGATGTGACGCTCCACAGCGGGCAGCACGTCGGTGACGCGGATGCGGTGGCCAGCCTCGACGGACAGTGACGTGACCGAGGCATCGGAGATGCCGCAGGGCACGATGCGGTCGTACCACGACAGATCACAGTCGCAGTTGAGCGCGAAGCCGTGCATGGTGACGCCCCTGGCAACGCGGACGCCGATGGCGGCGACCTTCCTGTCCCGGCTGTCGCCGGCGACCCAGACGCCCCGGCGGCCCTCGACGCGGCCCGCTGGCACGCCGAACTCCCGGCACACGCGGATCAGCGCCTCCTCAATGCCGTGGACGTAAGCGACCACGTCGATAGGTTGGTCGAGGGCGACGATCGGATAGCCGACGAGCTGCCCGGGACCATGCCAGGTGATATTGCCCCCGCGATCGACGTCGATGACCAGGGCGCCCGGGTCACCGGCCGGCCGGTCCGGCGGCGTCGTTCGCTTGCCGGCCGTGTACACCGCCTCGTGCTCGAGCAGCAGGCAGGTGTCGGGGATGGCGCCGGCGACCCGCTGCTGGTGCACCTGCCGTTGCAGCTCCCACGCGTCGGCATAGCCGATCGTGGTCACGCCCACATTCAGGCGAGCGAACACCAGTTCATCATGCATGCCGCCAGCTTAGCCGGGCATGGCGCCGCGTCCCGCGCCCGCGCTGCGCGGCGTGGCGGTGAGCGAGGGCGACTCGGTGATGACGGTGCGGGGACAGTCGCCTTCCCGCGCCTGCTGACGCGGTTCCCGAAGATCGCGGCCGCTGGCCAGCCGATCCGGCGGGAGACGTTCCTGCTCCGCGGCTTCGACGTGCTGCCGGTGACCGTTGCCTGACGATTGCGCATACGTTGCGCCAGAGTGTTCCCTGCCCGGCCGGCGGGCAGGAATCACGGGAATGCGCGACCGCCGTGCGCGGCTAGGGTCAGCAGGAGGTGCATGCCATGCTCGGTGAGCAAGAACTGCGCGAGATGAGCCCGCAGGAGCGGCTTCGCCTGAGGCAGTCGCTGACCGCGCTCGAGGACCAGGATCGCGCTGCCAGCGGCGCGGGGGATAAGCGCCGAAAAATCTTGCTCGCGGCCATCATCGTCTGCTGCGTCGGCCTGGCGGTCTGGATCGGGGTACTGGCCACGACGCTGCCGCGCTATTACCGGGCCGGCGGCTGGCGTGGCGCGTGGGTCGGGTTCGACCTTGCCGAACTCATCGCGTTCGCGGCAACTGGCTGGGCCGCATGGCGGCGCCGCCAAATCCTGATCATCTGCCTCGTCGTGCTGGCCACCCTGCTGTGCTGCGACGCCTGGTTCGACGTCGTGCTGGACGCCCGCACCAAAGGGTTCCTGCTCAGCCTCCTGTCGGCGGTGCTGGTCGAGCTTCCGCTGGCAGCGGCTGCAATCTGGCTCGCGCGGCGGCTGCTGCGGACGACGAACGCCGTGCTGCTGCGCAGCCAGGGCGTGTGCGGCCCGGTACCGGGGCTGAGGAAAATACCGCTGGTCGGCATTCATCCAAGCCGCCCGCTCAGCGACATGCTGGCCTCCTCCGGTGAGCTGATGACCGAGCATGCCGAGGTGATGGCCGGACGCGCGGAGCCTGGACAGCGCCGCGGCTGAGCCAGCCAGGTGCGTCAGCCGGGGGTGCTGTCCACGGCGGCGGCTGCTAGGGCGGGCCCGATAGCCGGGTGACGGAAGCTGAAGCCGGCTTGCTCAAGCCGGGCCGGCCGGACCCGGCAGCTTCCGAGCAGCTCGGTGGAGACCTCCCCGAGTGCCAGCCGCAACGCGGCCGACGGCAGGGTCAGCACGGCAGGCCGGTGCAGACAGGCGGCCAGTGCCCTGGTCAGCTCGGCGTTCGTGACCGGTTCCGGCGCCGTCAGGTTGACCGGACCGCTGAGGTCCGGCCTGTCGAACAGGAACCGGACGGCGCGGATGTGGTCGGTGAGGGTGATCCAGCTGACGTACTGCCTGCCATCGCCGAACTTGGTGCCAAGGCCCAGCCGGAAGGGCAGCAGCATCCGCGGCAGCATTCCGCCGCGGCTGGACAGCACGATGCCGGACCGCAGGCTCGTGACCCGGACGCCCGCGGCGCTCGCCGGAGCGGTCGCCGCCTCCCAGTCCGTGACCAGCTCGGCCAGGAAACCGCTGCCATGCGGCGTTGTCTCGTCGACCATCCGGTCACCGGTGTCGCCGTACCAGCCGATGGCGGAAGCAGCGATGAGCACCGGCGGCGGCGTCGGCGCGGCGAGCATGGCGCGGATGATGGCACCGGTACTGCCGATCCTGCTCGCGCGGAGTTCCTGCTTCCGGGCCGGCGTCCACCGGCCGGCCGCGACCGGCGCGCCGGACAGGTGCACGACCACGTCGACGCCGTCAAGCGCTGCGGGGCTGAGCCCGGCGTCAGCCGCAGCCGGGTCCCAGTGCAGCTCCTCATCGCCGGCCGGATCGCGCCGGACCAGGCGAATGAGGTCAGCTCCGCTGGCACGCAGGTCCCTGGCCAGCGCGGCACCGATGAGCCCGGTCGAACCGGTAATGGCAACACGCACGTCGGCAGCCTCCTTCGGGTGTCCTGACTAGACGTTCTTCCCCGCTGAGGGCTCGTGGGATCGCGGAGCGCCAGACCGGGCGATCAGATGCCGAGTTCGGCCTCGAAGGTGCCTTCCTCGAGGCGGCCGGAGATCGTAAGCAGGAACCGAGCGGCGTCTGCGCCGTCGACCAGCCGGTGATCGTAGGTGAGCGCCAGGTAAACCATCGACCGCACGGTGATCACCTCGCCGAGTGCCGGATCCTCGACCACGACGGCGCGCTTGACCACCGTGCCGGTGCCGAGAATGCCGACCTGCGGCTGATTGATGATCGGCGTGTCGAACAGCGCGCCCCGGCTGCCGGTGTTAGTCAGCGTGAAGGTGCCGCCGGACAGGTCGTCCGGGCTGACCTGGCCCGCCCTCGTGCGGCCCGCCAAGTCAGCGATCTTGCGAGCCAGGCCGCCGATGTTCAGGTCGCCGGCATTCTTGATCACCGGCACCATCAGCCCGCGCTCGGTGTCCACGGCAATGCCCAGGTGTTCGGCGTCATGGTAGGTCACCTGGCCGGACGCGGTGTCGATGACCGCGTTGAGCTTCGGATGCACCTTGAGCGCCTCGACGGCCGCGAGCGCGAAGAACGGCAGGAAGGACAGTTTGACGCCTTCCCTGGCCTCGAATGCCGCCTTCGCTCGCTCGCGCAGCCTTGCGATCGCGGTGACATCCGCTTCGACGACCGTTGTCAGCTGGGCCGAGGTGTGCAGCGACTCGACCATGCGCTGCGCGATCACCTGCCGTGCCCGTGACATGCGCTCGGTGGTGCCGCGCAGGCTGGACGGCACGATGGCCGACCGCGGCCGGGACAGTTCGCTCTCGGCTGGCGCCGCGAAGGACGGCTGTACCGGCAGGCCGGGCCCGGCCGCTGGCGCTGCGGCCGGGGCAGCGGCCTGATAGGCCGCGGCGGCTGCCGGCGGCACCGGCTGGACGGCCTGGCTCGCGGCGCCGTGCAGCCGGGCCGCGTCGAGTATGTCCTGCTTGCGGATCCGCCCGCCAACTCCGGTACCGGCTACGGCGCCGAGGTCAATGCCATGCTCGGCGGCCAGCTTGCGGACCAGCGGAGTGACATAAGGGCCGTCGGCGACGTCCGGCGTGAACTGCGCCGGCGCGGCGGCCTGCCCGTTGCCCAGTTCGTCGTAGCCCGGCTGATATGCGGCGGCTGGCTGGTACGGCGGGGGCGGCTGGTAGGGCAGGGCGGGCGGCTGGTAGGGCAGGGCGGGCGGCTGCTGGACTGCGGGGGGCGCGTAGGCGGGCGGCGCGGCAGGCTGGGCCTGCGGTGCGACCTGGACGGGCGGAGCGTACTCGGCGGCCGCGGGCGGTACCTGCGGCTGCTCGGCCTGATCCTGCGGTGCGGCGGGAACCTGCCCGGCCGCTGGTTCAGCAGGCGCGGCAGCCGGGGGAGTCACCTGAGCGGCGGCGCCGTCCTCGTCGATGATGGCTAGCTCCGCGCCGACCGCCACAGTCTCGTCCTCGGCGACCGTGATGCCGCGCAGCACGCCGGACACCGGCGACGGGATCTCGGTGTCGACCTTGTCGGTCGAGACCTCCAGCAGCGGCTCATCCGCCTGAACGTGCTCGCCCTCCCGCTTAAGCCAGCGGGTGACTGTGCCCTCGGTGACACTCTCTCCGAGTTGTGGCATCGATACGGAGACCGACATGGCTCGCAGTAACTCCTTCTTCGTGTGTTTTCGACTGTAGCGCGCGCAGCTCAGCGGTTACCCGTGGTTGTGCAGCGGCTTGCCGGCCAGGGCCAGGAACGCCTCGCCGATCGCCTCCGACTGAGTCGGGTGGGGGTGGATCAGCTGGGCAACATCGGCGGGCACCGCTTCCCAGTTGACGATCAGCTGGGCTTCGGCTATCAGGTCGCCGACCCGCGCTCCGACCAGGTGGATGCCGAGCGTCGGCCCGCCTCCGGCGGTCACGATGACCTTCGCCGCACCCGAGGTCTGCAGGATCTGGCTCCTGCCGTTGCCGGCCAGGTCATAGGTGAACTCGGTGAACTCGATGCCGCGCGCCGCGGCGGTCGCGGACGTGATGCCGACCGAGGCGACCTCGGGATTGCAGTAGGTGACTCGCGGCACGCCGTCATAGTCGATCGGGATCACTGGCAGGCCGGCCAGCCGTTCGGCAACCATGATCCCCTCTGCGAAGCCGACGTGCGCCAGTTGCAGCCCCGGCCGCAGGTCGCCGACCGCGGCGATGGTCGGGATGTTGGTCTGGCAGTACTCGTCGACAAGCACGAAGCCGCGGTCCATCGCCACGCCAACCTCGTCATAACCGAGTCCGGCCGAGACCGGGCCGCGGCCGACCGCGACGAGCATCAACTCGGCGTCAATGGTCGCACCGCCCTCCAGCGTGACGGTGACGCCGGCGCCGGTGTCCTTCACGCTCTCGAACCTGGTGCCTAGCCTGAAGCCGATGCCCCGGCGGCGGAATGCCCGTTCCAGCAGCTTCGAGCTCGACTCTTCCTCGGTCGGCAGCAAGTGCGGCAGCATCTCGACGATCGTGACTTCGGCGCCGAACGAGCGCCAGACGCTGGCGAACTCGACGCCGATCACGCCGCCGCCGAGAATGACCACCGAGGACGGGACGTGGTCGAGCGCAAGCGCGTGCTCGCTGCTGATGACGCGGCGGCCGTCGATCTCCAGGCCGGGCAGGCTCCGCGTCTGCGACCCGCTGGCCAGCACGACGTGCGCGCCTTCGACGATCCGGTCGCCGACCTGCACCGCGGTGGGCGAGACCAGCCTGCCGGTGCCCTCGATGACCTCGATCCTGCGGCTGGCGACCAGGCCGGTCAGGCCCTTCCAGAGCCGGCTCACGACCTTGTCCTTGTAGCCGTTCACGCCGTTCATATCGATGCCGTCGAAGCTGCTGCGCACACCGAGCGCCGGGCCCTCGCTGGCCAGGTCGGCGACCTCGGCCGCATGCAGCAGCGCCTTGGTAGGAATGCAGCCCCGGTGCAGACAGGTACCGCCGACCTTGTCCTTCTCGATGAGCGCGACCCGCTTGCCCAGTTCGGCCGCGCGCAGCGCGCAGGCATAGCCGCCGCTGCCGCCGCCAAGAATGACGATGTCGTAGGCCGCCTGGCTGGCGCTACTGTCGCTCACGTTCTGTGCTCCTTAGCGAAGAGTCGGGGGCAAGCGCCGTTGCTCGCCCGCGTCGTAAGCCCGCTGCCCCTCACAGGCGGCCATCGGCGACGTCCGCCGCGACCTGGACGAGCATCCGCACTGCTGCACCGGTCCCGCCCTTGGGGGTGTAGCCGTAGGCCTCGCCTTCGTGGAAGGCGGGCCCGGCGATGTCCACATGTGCCCAGCGCACGCCGTCGGGCACAAATTCCTTCAGGAACAGCCCGGCCACCAGCATTCCGCCGTATCGCTCGCCGGCCACGTTCGCGACGTCAGCGACTGCGGAGTCCAGGCCCTTGCGCAAGTCCGGCGGCAGCGGCATCGGCCATGCCTGCTCGCCTGCCTGCCGGGCCGTATCGGCCACGGCGGCCGCCAGTTCGTCATCGCTGCTCATCACGCCGGCAATGCGCGGGCCGAGCGCGACCAGCTGGGCACCGGTCAGTGTCGCCACGTCGATGATCAGGTCTGGTGCGTCCTGCGCCGACCTGGCCAGCGCGTCGGCCAGCACTAGCCGCCCCTCGGCGTCGGTGTTCAGGACCTCGACAGTCTTCCCGCCGAAGATGGTGATGACGTCGGATGGCCGCTGAGCCCGGCCACCGGGCATGTTCTCCGCCATCGGCAGGTAGCCGATGACGTTGACCGTGGGCTTCAGTACCGCGATGGCCTGCAGCGCGCCGAGCACGGCCGCGGCGCCGCTCATATCGGACTTCATCGCCTCCATCGCCTTGGACGGCTTCAGCGACAGGCCGCCCGAGTCGAATGTGATGCCCTTCCCGGCGAACACGACGGTCTTGCTCGCGTCCGGGTGCTGGTAGGCAAGCCGCACCAGCCGGGGCGGATGCGCCGAGCCCTGGCCCACCCCGGTCAGGCCGCCGTAGCCGCCGGCGGCTAGCGCCTGGTCGTCGAGGACTTCTATCGTCAGCCCGGCATGATCGGCGACCCGTGCCGCCTGCGCTGCGAAGGTTTCCGGGTACAGGTGCGAAGGACTGGTGTTGACCAGATCGCGGACCATGGTCATGGCATCGGCGAGCGCCTGCGCGCGCCGGCCTGCTTCATCGGCGCCTGCGGCGCCGCTCAGCACGGTCAGCAACGGCTCGGCTGCCGCGGTGGCACCGTCCGAGCCGGCGCCGCGATGCCGGGTGAACCGGTAGCCGCCGAGCAGGGCACCTAGCGCCACGGCTTCGGTCTCCGCAGCGTCGCTGGCCGGCAATGCCAGGGCGATCGACTGAGTCTTGTTCCCGGTCGGCCCGGTCTTGCTTCCGGTCAGCGCTCGGACGGCCGAGCCCGCGGCGCGCCGCAGCGACTCGAGCCTGCCGCGGTCGCCGCCCTCGCCCGCCGGGCCGAGGCCGACCGCGACGATCACTGGCGCGGCCGTGCTGCCGGCTGATGCGATCTTGGTCAGTTCGTCCTGCTCTCCGGTGGCACCGAGGGCAGCCAGGGTGTCCGTGAGCGTATTGCCGAGCGCGGCGTCGACATCCTCAGCTCCGGCTGCGGGGACCGGGCCGGCCTGGCCTTGCGCCACTCCGATAATGAGTGCGTCGGCTGCGGTGGAACGCGGCAAGTCCCGGGCGATTCTCAGCGGGTTCGTCGTCACGATCTGAGCCTAGTGCCTGCCGGCCTGCCATCATCTCCGCGGGCAGTCGCCGCGGGATCGTTGTTGCTAACAGTCGTCAGCCTGGCAACGTGACAGCTGTTATGCTGACTAGGTCACCCGGTTTGAGGCGAACAGGAGGCCGCTGGTGGGAGCGAGTGCCGCTGCGTTGTTCATCGCGGTATTCCTGGCTTGCGTGGTTGAGGCAGTCGAAGCCACCACGATCGTGCTGGCCGCCGGGACGGCCCGCGACTGGCGCTCGGCCGGCATCGGCACGGCGACGGCACTGGCGGTGCTTGCCATTATCGTGGCCGCACTCGGACCGGCTGTGTCAGCCATCCCACTGCGCGGGCTGCGCGTCGTCGTCGGCGCGCTACTGCTAGTTTTCGGGCTGCAGTGGCTGCGTAAGGCAATCCTGCGGGCCAGCGGGCACAAGGCCCTGCACGACGAGGGCAAGCTGTTCGCCGAGCACATCAGCGAGGCCGCGGCACAGCAGCGCCGGCGCGTCATGATGGCGCCGGATGCGTACGGCTTCACGCTGGCGTTCAAGGGCGTGCTGCTGGAGGGCCTCGAGGTCGTCTTCATCGTGCTGACGTTCGGCGCCAACGACAAGAACGTCGGGCTGGCGGCGATCGCGGCCGGCTGTGCGGTTGCCGGAGTTGCCGCGGCGGGATTCGCCGTCCGGGCACCGCTGGCGCGAGTACCGGAGAACACCATGAAGTTCGCCGTCGGGATCATGCTGACCAGCTTCGGAGTGTTCTGGGGCGGCGAGGGGGCAGGGGCGAACTGGCCTGGCTCCGATGCCGCGCTGCTGGTGATCATTCCCGCGATCGCGCTGCTCGGGATCGGGCTGACCGCCTTGCTGCGGCGGGCCCGCGAGGTACCTGGCGGCGTCGCGGAACTGCCAGCGCCCGCTGGCCACGGCGCGCACTGAGCACTGAAGGGGGCACAGGCCGATGTCGAAGCTGAGAGCATTTGGCGCGTTCTGGTATGACTTCGTGATCGGCGACGACTGGCTGGTCGCCGCCGGCATCGTGGTCGGCCTCGCCGGGACCTACGGCCTGGGCAAGGCGGGCGTGCCGGCCTGGTGGCTGCTGCCGCTGCTGCTGGTGATCCTGCTGCCGCTGAGCTTGCGGCGGGCTGTCAGTGTCCCTCTCCTTCCTCGGCGTACACCCGGGCAGCATATGCCTCCAGCTTCTCCTCGCACTCCGCCAGCGAACTGAGCGCCTGCGCGAGCCCGGCGGCCCCGAAGGCGTCCCGCTCCCGGACTCGTGCGAGCCAGGTGCGCAGCTTGACCAGATCGACTTCGTTCTCTTCAAGTTCGGCGTAACTGAAGTGGTTCTCCGCGTACTCCTTGTTGACGCCGGCGATGAAGTCGAGGCACTTGTCGACGATCTCCTCGTACTCGTCATCGCGCGCGGCCTGGAACGCGGCACGGACGTCGGCCTCCCCGGCCAGGACTTCGCAGGACAGCAGGACCGCGGTGCCCGACATGTCCAGGATCTCGCTCCGCAGCTTGCGCAGCGCCCGTTCGGCCCCGACGCCGGCGGGCAATGCCGCCGCGGAGTTCTGCAGGTAGATAGCGCCAAGGCTCTTGATCCTGCGCCATACGGCGGCCCGTAGCCTGCTCGGCTCCGACGGCACTCGGTAGATCAGCAGCAACCAGCGGCCTGGCGGCAGGCCGTCGGCCGGCTTCAGCTCGGCGTGAGCTGGCACGGAATGGTGATCGAGCAGAGTAGGCCGGGGTCCGGACGTGCCCCGGCCAGCAGGGCGACTCGCGGGCACGGCGCCATTCTGCCAGTCTTGCTGGCATCCCTCGCCTCATGACCCAGCCCGGGATCTTCCGGCAGCGGCGCGGTGTCGTCCCCTGGTGAGGACCGGCCGCTGGCCGGCGGCCGGACAGGCGCGGAGTCGTCCGCCGGAGGGCGGAGGATGACATTGAGCCCGCCGGATGGCTCCGGTCGCGGCGGCGGAGGATTCAGCCGGGCAGGTGGCCGGCTGCCACTGCCGCGAGTCCAGGCGAAGGCCAGCGCGCCGCCCACCACCCCGAGCGCCATGCCGACGAGGAAGCCGCCCAGGTTGGAGGTTATCCACGAGCCAAGGGCCAGCAGTACCGCGAGAATCGAGTAGAACGTCCGCTGCATTGGGTAGAACCACAGCATCAGCCCGCAGAGCAGCATTATCGCCGGTACCAGGTAACCGGCCAGCCCCTGCATCCCGACGTGGATGACCACCGGCAGTGGTGCTCGCTCGGTCAGCAGGATCTCCGCGCCGCCGAGCAGAACGAGCAGCCCGCCCCAGAACGGCCTGCTGTGGCGCCACCTGTACCAGGCGCCGAAAGCGTCCTGATCGACCCCGGTCACTGGCTCGCCGCCAGCCGGGCGCCGGCCGGGCTGGCCGCCGTGAGCATCACCTGGTGATTGCGTCACGGCTAGCACGAACCGCCGAAATGGAGGCCGAATCCGGGCAGTGAGAAGGTCCCGGCAGTAGTGGCATAGGCGTGCTCGCGCAGATTATTGATGGTGACAGTGTCAGCTTGCATCGCGAAGCTACCCGCCGCTCCGGTGACTCCGGGAACCTCCGTCAGCGTGCTGGCGTCCTGGCCGATGTTGATGTGGCTGAACGCGGCATTGCCAGCCAGCCGGTTGGCATCTACCTGGAGATCCGAGCCGGTGGCCGGCATGCTGCCGTCACCCGCGGTGATGACCATGTTCACCCCCGCAACTGTCACGCTCAGGCACAGGTGACTGATGGTCGCAGAACGAATCGCGTCGTCTTCCAGCACGATCTGATTGCTATTGCCGGGCAGATCGCTAATGACTGACCTGTCCAGGACCGTCAATTGCTCGAAGCCCCGGCCCTTCAGGGAGGCGGCACTGACCGTGAACGGCGTTCCGGAAATACTGAACGAGACCGCCAGCACACTCTGGGCCGTCAGCACGATGAGCACCCCGGCCACCACGATCGCCGGGAGCATGATCGCGGCGAACCGCCGCCACTGGACGCGCCCCAGTCCGGTGTGCGCTACCTCCCCCGATGAGGACATACCGCACCTCCCACCCGTCTGCGGCGCATCATGCGTTGCATTCCCCGTAACGTGGCCCAGGCGCGGTAAAGACGCCCTGCTACGTTGCCTTCCCGCTGCGAGCGCCGCGACACGTGCTGGTGCCGGTGCGCCCGGCCGGGGTCGTCATTTAACAAGTTAGGCCAGACAGCATTGTCTTGGCTATCGAACGCCCCGGCCTTTTGCCGGCAACGCCAGGCTGGCGTTAAGGAAACGGCTGCCAGCGTTAAGCCGGCCGCGCTCTGCCCGCTTATCTGCCGGGTCACCTGGCTGCCGCGGAGCAGGACATCGGCTACCAGCCGGGGGTTGTCGGTCATCGGTACGTGCCCGCAGCCGGGCAGCGGGATCAGCTGGGCCCGTGGGATGCGGGCCTTTGCAACCAGAGCCTGCCGGGGCGAGAGCAGCCGGTCATTCGTGCCCCAGGCGATCGTCACCGGAATCCCGGCCGGGACCGTGCCGGTGAACGGCGTGGCCGCCGCCAGGATCGCGTTCGTGGTCTGCGTGGCCGCCAGGAAGGCCCTCAGGTCACCCAGGGCCTGCGCCGGCGTGACATTCGAGGGCTTGCTGACGATCTCCGCGTAGATCAGCGCCCGGCCCGCCGTGGTGCGGGCTAGCGCAGGGCCGAATTGCCGGGCAAGCCGCCCGGTGACCTGCATGGCCCTGGACACGACGCGCGCATACGTGAGCTCGCGCGCGCTCTTCCAGAACCCGGCCGGCGACAGTGCCGTGACGCTGGCAGCCCGGCCGGCTACCGCGGCTTCGAGCGCCAGGCGGCCGCCGAGCGAGCTGCCGGCGAAGTGCGCGCGCTCCAGTCCAAGCTCGTCCAGGAGTCCGATGGTTTCGGCAACCAGGGCGTGGGCCACCGACCGTCCGGCGGTTTCCAGGGGCGGGGACTCGCCATGGCCAGGCAAGTCGGCGACGATCAGTTCCCGGTACGGTGCCAGGCGATCCAACACAGCGTCCCAGGCCTGCCGCCGATGCCCGATACCGTGCAAGAGAACCAGCGGTGGTCCGGCGCCTAGCCGTTCATAGGCCAGCCCCATGCAAAACATATGCCCCGCCAGCCGCTCCCGCTCACCTCGCTGCGCCAGTCCGGTGCAGGTCAGCTCCGGTTTTGTCCCGAAGTGCCGGGCGCAAGCGACCAGTTTGCCCGGCTCGCGTTGCCGGTGCGTATCCGCAGCGCTGGCACGTTCGCTACGGGCGCTGGCCGGCCCGCACGAGGCCGTGCTCGTAGGCGTAGACCACCGCCTGTACCCGGTCGCGCAAGCCCAGCTTCGCCAGTACCCGGCCGACATGCGTCTTGACAGTCGCTTCCGAGACGAACAGGTGCCGCGCGACCTCGGCGTTCGAAAGGCCCTGCGCGACGAGCGTGAGCACCTCGCGCTCACGGTCGGTGAGATCGGCAAGCTCGCTCGGGACGGCTGCCTCGCCGCTCGGCAGCAGTGCCGCGAACTGGTCGATGAGCCGGCGCGTCGTGGACGGCGCGACGACCGAGTCGCCCGAGTGCACGGCCCGGATCGCGAACAGCAGCTCTTCCGGCGGGACATCCTTGAGCAGGAATCCGCTGGCGCCGGCCTTCAACGCGGCGAACGCGTACTCATCCAGGTCGAACGTGGTGAGCATCAGCACGCGCGGCAGGTCACGGGCCTGCCTGAGCTGCCGCGTCGCGTCGACCCCGTCCATCCGCGGCATCCGCGCGTCCATGATCATCACGTCCGAATGCACCCGCAAGGCCAGGTCGATTGCCGCCGCGCCGTCCGCGGCCTCACCGACCACCCGCATATCCGGCTGGGCATCCAGCACCATCCGGAACCCGGCCCGGACGAGTTCCTGATCATCCACGAGGATGATCCTGATCAGCGCGCTGTCCGAGGCGCCGCCCGGCTCGGCGGTCTTCATCGAGTCGCGCCGGACAGGCCGGAGGATCCGGACCAGCCAAGGCTGAGCCCGTTCCCGGTACGATCCGACTGGTGGTCTTCCTGCCGCTCGGCCGGGCAGGGCAGCCGGGCCGTGACGCCGAACCCGCCGCCAGGCAGCGGTCCGGCCTGCACCGTGCCGCCGTACATGGCGATCCGCTCGCGCATACCGGCCAGGCCGTGCCCGGCCGGCTCACTAACCGGGCTTGCCATGCCATCGTCGGTCACCTCGACGGTCAGCCCGTCCTGTTCGTAACGCAGCGTGACAGCGGCGGTGGCGGCCAGGCCAGCGTGCTTGCGGGTGTTGGTGAGTGACTCCTGCACCACCCGGTAGGCGGCCAGCTCGGCGCCCTCGGGCAGCTCTCGCGGGGCGCCGGTGAGAGTGTAGCTGACCTCGAGCCCGGCGGACCTGGCCTGGTCGAGCAGCTCCCTCAGCTCGCCGAGGCCGGGCACGGGCGTCAGGCCGGGCTGCTCATCCGCCGACCGAAGCACGCCGAGCAGCCTGCGCATCTCGGTGAGCGCCTGGCGGCCGGTCACGGAGATCGCCGTCAGGGCGGTCTCCGCCCGGCCCGGCTCGGTCCGCAGTGCGTACCTGGCGCCATCGGCCTGCACCACCATGACGCTCACGTGGTGGGCGACGATGTCGTGCAGCTCACGGGCGATCCTGGCGCGCTCGGCCGCGGCCGCGATCTTGGCCTGGGCGTGCTTCTCCGCCTCCAGCCGGGCTGCCTTGTCCTCAAGCCCGGCGTAGTAGCCGCGCCGGTAGCGCATCGAGTCACCAAGCACCCAGGCAAGCAGGGCACAGCCGCTGAAGAGCGCGGTCGCGTAGGCGAGTCGCCCCAGGTGGTCGGCACCGCCGGGTGGCATCCAGACGATCACTGCGGCCGTCGAGCCTGCCAGGCAGATCGCCAGCGCGGGGACGGAGGCTCGCCGCGGCCGGTAAGCGGCGACAGAGTACAGCAGCACCAGCACCCCGAGATCGGTCGGCATCGGGGTAGCCCGCAGCAGCGCCCCGCCGCTGAGCTGCACGGCGCCGCCGAGTGCGCCGATGCAGAACGCCGTCACGGCGATCCTGCGCCGCAACGCGACTGCGACGACGAGGAGAGCGCAGGCAGGCAACTGGGTCCAGGGACCACGCACCAGCGCCTGGAGGCTGAGCAAGCCCAGCGCGGCCGCCAGCACGCCGTCGACGAGCAGCCGGTGGCGGCGCAGCCAGGCGTACAGGGCAGACACGAGGTCCAGAGTATGCCGCCTGCGGCGGCGCGCCGTCAGCCTCCGGGCGGGTTGTGGTCAGACTCAGGATGGACATCCTTGCCGGGCCGGCCACCAGCGCCCGGTAGGCGGGCCGGCGGGCCGGCAGCAGGTCCGCCGGGTCTGCGACGTTCGGCATCGGGAACGGCTGCAGGCGAAATGGCCTGGCACCGTGCTGCGCGAGCATTGAGCAGATCCGCAGGTACCCGGCAACCTCGCGTCCGGCTCCCGCGGCGCGGCCAGCCCGCCGATCGCCAGCACGTCCTGTCGCCCGTCAGCCGCCATGGCGGCAGGCTATCGTCCGTGCAGTGGCCGCGTTGGCCACCGGGCCGGCTCTGCCGCGGCCCGACGGCCGGATGGCGGGAGGGCAGTGCGATCAGCGAGTGCGCCTTCTGCGATGTGACAGCCGGGGCCGTGCCAGCCCAGGTGGTGCTCGCCGACGATGTCGCGGTGGCATTCCTTGACCGCCGCCCGGTGTTCAAAGGGCATGTGCTCGTTGTGCCGCGCGAGCACGCGCCGACCCTGGCGGACCTGCCGGCGGCGGAGATCGGGCCGTTCTTCCTGCGAGTCCAGCGGGTCAGCGCGGTGATGCCGGCCGCGCTCGGCTGTCAGGGCACCTTCGTCGCCGCGAACAACGTGGTGAGCCAGAGCGTGCCGCACCTGCATGTTCACGTCGTGCCACGGACGAAGGGTGACGGGCTGCGCGGCTTCTTCTGGCCGCGCGGCCGTTATGACAGTGAGGCGGAAGCCGGTGAGTACGCGAGCCGGCTGAGAGCGGCGCTGGGCTGAACGGCAACGGCGATGAGCGAGGGCGATGACGGAGGAGGCACGAATGACCGAGCGGCCCTACGTGCTGCTGTCGGCCGCGATGTCGGCCGACGGGTACATCGACGACACCAGCCCGAATCGGCTCTTGCTTTCCAACGATGCTGACTTTGACCGGGTTGATGGTCTGCGGGCCTGGGCCGATGCGGTTCTGGTTGGCGCGACCACCATCCGCCGCGACAACCCGAGACTCCTTGTCCGCTCCCCGGCTCGCCGATCCGCCCGGCAGGAACGCGGCTTGCCTGTCAGCCCTACCAAGGTGACGATCACGGGGTCGGGCGATCTCGACCCTCAAGCCAGCTTCTTCACCGCAGGGGGCGCCGAGGTCTGCAAGCTCGTCTATTGCGCCAGCTCAGCGGTCGCGGCCGCCCAGGACAAGCTGTGCGTGGCGCCATCGACGTCGGTCGTCGACGCGGGCAGTCCGCTCGACCTGGTCACCGTGCTGGCCGATCTGGCAGCCCGGGGCATCCGGCGGCTGATGGTGGAAGGCGGCCAGAATAGCCACACACGGTTCCTCGCCGCAGGCCTCGCAGACGAGTTGCAGCTTGTGGTCGCTCCGCTCTTCGTCGGCGATCCTGGTGCTCCGCGATTTGTCGGCGCCGCACCCTTCCCGTGGCACGCCGGCCACCGCATGACGCTTGCTGAAGCACGCCCGATAGGCGACGTCGTTCTACTCCGCTATCTGCTCACTGAGCGGGCTCTGGGTGAGCAGGAGGCGTCTGCGGCCAGGTGAACCGCGGCTCGTCCGGCTGACTCGCGGGCTACGTGCGCCGCCTCCATTCACTGCCCTGCTGTGCCAGGGCCGGCGACTGCTCGGGGTGACGGCGCAGGGCGCGGGCGCGGGCGCGGGAGGTGCCGGGCTGGTGCGGCAAAAGGCCATGACCGGGTCTAGGGGTTCGGTTCCGGAACCGGGACCGGGACCGGTAGGCTCGTGGTCGGCGCGGCTGGGCCGCGTCGTGGGCATGGCGAATGAGGGATTTGAACTGATGGCAACAGGAACGGTGAAGTGGTTCAACGCCGACAAGGGCTTTGGTTTCATCGCCCCCGATGACGGGACGGCGGACGTGTTCGTCCACTTCTCCGCGATCGCGAGCTCCGGCTACAGGTCACTGAATGAGAACCAGAAGGTCGAGTTCGACACGACCCAGGGGCAGAAGGGACCGCAGGCGGAGAACGTCCGTCCACTCTGACGGATAACGCCCTGCGTCCGCCCGTGACGCCGCTGGCCAGAGCAGTCGGCTGATCTGCCAGAGCAGCCGGCTGATCTGCTGGCATCGAAGGCGTGCGTACATCCGGCAGGCTTTCGCGCGCAGAACGCCGAGTTCTGCACGGCTGCGCAGCCCCGCTCGCGGACCTGCGGCCCGCGCCGATCAGCTGCTGTCGGCCGGGCAGCTCGGCGTTCGCGGTACTGGGGATCACGCTGACCGGGACGCGGGTGCCGGCGAGCACGGGCGGCCGGGGACATGGCCGTGCTGCGCTACCTGCGCTACCTGCCCGAACTGGCTGATCCGGGCAGCGCTGCCAGAGAAGTCTGCCCCACCTGGTGAAGGAGCGGTCCCAGACGGTGCAGGATGGGGGAATGAGCGAAACGAAGGCGGCTTATGGCGGATTGCAGGCCGCGATCGAGCGAAGCGGCTATTACCCCGGCCTGGTCTACGACGCGGTGTCCTCGGCCGTCGGCAGTGAACTTGTGGTGTCCTTCGTCGTGGTGCACGACGCTCACTTCGATCCGGGCATGGAGGTGCGCCGCCACATGACAGTGATGGCGCTGACGCCGACGCGCCTGGTCTACTCGCACACCGACGAGTACCCGGCGGACGAGGCCAATCCGCAGTCCCGGCCGCAGGCCGAGACCAGCACGGAGGCGGTCCGGCACGCGCGCATCTCGTCCGTCGCGCTGACCAGGGTCATCCCTGATCCCGCGTCCTACGTGCCGGGCGCCACGGCGCCGAGTGAGGTTGTGCTCACCATCGGCTGGAACGTGCTCTCGCACATCGAGATCGAGCCCGCGCACTGCGGCGACGAGAACTGTGACGCCGATCATGGCTACACCGGCACGATGACCGCTGACGACCTGACGGTCCGGGTCAGCGAGGCCGCCGACGGGCCGGAGGCAGTTCAGCAGGTCGTTTCCTTCGCCCAGGCGCTGACAGAGGCGACCAGCCGTCCGTGACTACGGCGGGGGCGGTGACCTCAGGGGAGCAGGCGGACTCGCCGGTGCTGCCCGGATACGGGCGGAGCACGCTGGCTGACTTCAGCGAGTCGCTGCTCGCATCCCTCGCCGTGCCGGGTGCCGCGAACCCGCTCGGGCTGGCTGCGGCCGGCCGTGCCTGCCTCCTGGTCGTCGACGGGCTCGGCTGGGATCAGCTGCGCGCCCACCAGGGCGGGGCGCCGTTCCTGACCCGGCTGGCCGAGACCGGCTGCTGGCTCACCGCCGGGTTCCCGGCCACGACGGTCACCAGCCTCGGTTCGCTCGGCACCGCCCGGCCGCCGGGCCAGCACGGGCTGCTCGGTTACCAGGTCCGGGTGCCATCGACTGGCCATCTGCTGAATGCCCTGCGCTGGGACAAGTCGGTAGATCCCCGGCGATGGCAGCCGCACGCGACGATCTTCGAGCGAACGGCGGCCGCCGGAATAGGCGCCTTCAGGATCGCCAGCGGGGCGTTCCGCGAATCGGGCCTGTCGGTGGCGGCCATGCGGGGAGCCGACTACCGGCCGGCGGAGACGCTGGGCGCACTGGTCGCCCGCACCGCGATGGCGCTGGCAGAACAGCCGCGAGCGCTGGCAATGGTGTACACCGGTGACCTGGATGCTACCGGGCATGCGCTGGGCTGCACGGCGGCTGCGTGGCGGCATCAGCTCCGGCACGTGGACCTGTTCGCCGAGCAGCTCGCCGCGGCGATTCCGGTCGGCACCGCGCTGTACATCATCGCCGATCACGGCATGGTGGACGTGCCGCAGGACGGCCGGATCGACGCCGATGCGATGCCAGCGCTGCGGCACGGGGTGGCGCTGCTTGGCGGCGAGCCGCGGGCCCGGCACGTGTACGCCAGGCCCGGTGCCGCCGGTGACGTCCTCGCGGCGTGGCAGGAGACTCTTGGCGACCGGGCGTGGGTCGCCAGCCGTGCCGAGGCGATCGGGGCGGGCTGGTTCGGGCCGGTGGACGCGCGCCTCGCGGACCGCATCGGCGATGTCGTTGCCGCCGCTCGCGGCCTGTCGGCCGTGGTCGCGACGGTGGCCGAGCCGCGGGAGTCGGCGCTCGTCGGGATGCACGGTTCGCTCACGGCGGCTGACCAGCGGGTGCCGCTGCTGTCTCTCGTAGCGTGATGTCAGGTTTATCCACAGGCGCGAGAGGGAATCGCACCGCTCTTGGGCCAGTTATGCACAGATTTGCAGGAGTTATCAACAGGTTCGAGTAACCCACAGGAAGGCCCGGTGATCCGTACTCATGTCTGCCAGCTCCGCCTCTGCCAGCTCCGCCGCTGACGATGGTGAACCGGGTCCGGCTGCCGTCGCCAGCAGCCTGCTGATCAGCCCGGCGGAGCTCGCCGAGGCGCTCGCCGGCCACGAACCGCCCGCCGTCATCGACGTCCGCTGGCGGCTCGGCGGTCCGCCAGGACTCGACAGCTACCGGGCCGGCCACCTGCCCGGCGCTGCCTATGTCGACCTCGATACGCAGCTCGCGGGGCCGCCGGGCGATGGCGGCCGGCATCCGCTGCCGCCGGCCGGGCACTTCGAGGCCGCGATGCGGACCGCAGGCGTGCGCCGCGACCGGGACGTGGTGGTCTGCGACGAGGCGGACTCGACGATCGCCGCCAGGGCCTGGTGGATGCTGCGGTATCACGGCCACGAGCGGGTGCGGGTGCTGGACGGTGGCTTCCGCGCCTGGGCCGCCGCTGGCCTGCCGGTGAGCACGGACGATGCCGCTCCGGCGCCGGGTGACTTCACCGCGAACCCCGGCCAGCTGCCGGTGCTCGACGCGGCCAGCGCGGCGAACCTGGCACGCTCCGGCATCCTGCTCGATGCCAGGGCCCCGGCGCGCTACCGCGGGCAAGCCGAGCCCGTTGACCGCGTCGCCGGGCACATCCCCGGTGCGGTGAGCGCGCCCACCGCGGAGAACGTCACAGCGGACGGGCGGTTCCGCCCGCCCGCCGACCTGCGGGCGAGGTTCGCCGACCTGGGCGTCGAAGCCGCAGCCTGCCGGGCCCCGGATCCAGCCGCCGCCCAGCAGGTAGGCGTCTACTGCGGCTCAGGCGTGACCGCAGCGCACGAACTGCTGGCCCTGAACCTGGCTGGCATCGCGGCGGCGCTCTACGTCGGCTCGTGGTCGGACTGGGTCGCCGACCCGGACCGGCCAGTTGCCACTGGCCCGCAGCCCGGCTGAGCCAGGGCGGCCGGTCAGCGGCGTCCCCGGCACCAACGATGATGGCCCGCCTACCGCGGCGCTGGCCGCCGTGCCGGCAGGCCGTAAGGCCGCCTGCCGCGCTACTCCGAGCGGACGTCGGTGTCGTCGTCGGTAACGACGTGCATTGCAGCTTCCTCGGCACTCGCCGCGCCGCCGTCGATACCGGCGTCGCGGGCGACCAGGTCGGGCTCGGCTGGTGGATGGGCTCCCTCGTCCCGCGCTACCAGCCGGCCGGCCCTGGGATCGGCGCCGTCGTCGAGCAGCAGGCCGTCGAGGTCCTGGTCGGCAAAATTCTCGCCCTTGGACCGGCGGACCAGCCTGGCTAGCTCCTCGTTGCCGGGTTCGGAGGCTTGCGGGCCGTCGCCGACATCCGGCTCCTCCTTGGCGAGCAGCTGATCGAGTGACTCGCCTCGCTCCTGCTCAGACTCGGTAGTGCCATAACGGATGCCGGCGGTCCACCGCCCCGGCGGGGCAACCCCCCGGTCCAGCGGATCGACGCCCGGCTCCGCGTCGAGCGTGTCGGAGGCGTCCAGGACCTCGTAGTCGTCAAGATCGGCAGATTCGTGCCTGGTCTCGTCGGGCATGCCGCGCCTCCTTCCGATCGCGCTGTCGTTCCGGTCGCGCTATCAGCCCTATCCTGTCCAGCTTGCCCGCTGGCCGCCGGCGGACTCGCGCGGGGCCGGCGTTGGGCGCGAACCCGCGACTTGCGGGGCCCGGTGCGCGATGACCACGATCCCGGTCACCATCAGCACCAGTGCGATGACTTCGCCGGCGATTCCGATCGGGCTGTCATTGAGCTTCTCGGCCAGCCAGACGGTGGCCAGGGCGATCGAGATGATCGGGTCGCAAGCGGTGATGATCGCGAGCACCGGGGCGATCAGCGTGCCCTGCTGGAAGGCGTCCTGGTTCAGGATGAAGCCAACCGGGCCTACTATCGCCAGGGCGTAGATCGGCCAGTCGGTGAGCAGGGCCGGAAAGCCCCGCCCGACCACCATCTTCACCAGGAAGGCAGCAACGCCGTAATTGATCCCGGTTGCCAGTGCCAGCGCTAGCGGCCGCAGCGTCTCGCTCCGCTTGGCTACCGCGAGGCAGCCGGCCACGCCGCCCGCCAGGCCGGCCGCCAGCGGCAGAATGACGTCGAAGCTCACATCCGTGCGACCTCCGGACGGCCGGGCAACAGCCAGGAATCCGCCGATCCCGGCGGCGCAGGCGACGACACCGAGCAGGATCTGCGGATCCCACCGGCCGCGCAGGTAGGCGTTGATGAGCACCGCGAATATCAGGTCGAACACCAAGATCGGCTGAACCAGCGCAAGCGGGCCGAACCCGAGCGCGACGACCTGGAGAGTAAAGCCCAGCAGCGTGCCGCCGATCGCCGCCACCCACAGCGGCTGCCGCACCAGGTCCAGCAAGATGCGCGGGGACAGCGCCCGCCGGGTCTGGACGCGCTTGGCGCTGCGCTGCTCAGCGACCGATGAGATGCCGAACACCAGGGCCGCGCCGAGCGCCGTCACGATTGCGATCAGCACCACCCTGGCATCCCCGGCGATGGCCCCAGTTACGCCGATCCCCGGCCAGGTCACGCCTGCCGGTGCAAAAGAGCCAGGTCAGCGCGCCGGTCAGGACCGCCATGCTGGCCGGCTGCCAGCCCGCTCCGGTGATCGCCAGGGCCCCAGCCGCCGCGACTGCCAGCAGCCGCAAGGCGAGCCGGGACGGCCGCCCGTGCCGCATCCGCAGCACGGCGACATAGGCGCGGCCCGACAACAGGCCCTTCCGGGCGGGAACGGGGTAATCCGCCGCACAGCAGCCGTCACGGTCGCGGATATCGGCTAATGCCTCGCCGCGGCCGGCCGCAGTCCGCAGTGCTGAGTAGGCCGCTGCCGCCAGGGCGAACGCGGCGGGATCGCCGCCGTCGGCCCGGTCCGGGTGGCTGGCCGCCGCGACCCGCCGCCAGGCTGACCGGACATCGTCGTTGGTGAGCTGGCTGCTGGCCGGCAGGCCGAGTGCGTCGAACGGCGTCATCGGCCTGGTCCGACAGCCGGACCGAACGCCGCATCGAGCAGCCTGGATACATCTGGCAGCACCGGGACGGCCGGTCCGGCCGGCACTGGCTGGCGGTCGCCCCGCTGCCGTCCGCCGGCCTGGACGGCGGGCCCGGACAGCAGCGCGGCGGGGCCGGCCACCAGTCGCTTGACCTGGATGAAGGTCACTCCGCCGTGGTGGATGTAGGCGGCCTGACCGGGCTCAAGGGCGCGGATGCGGTTCGGGTCAGCGACCGGCCGCTCGCTCAGCCGTGAGCTGCCGTGCCTGGTCCAGTGCAGTCGCCCGGCCAGCTGGCGGCTGGTGTCGAGGGACGCGCGCTGGCCGGCGAGCGCGGTCACCGGGTCCGGATGCGGGGTAGCCAGCAGCCAGATGCCGCCGTCAGCGGTGGCGGCGAGCCGGTAGCGGTCGTCCTGGCGGGCAGCCAGGCCGTGCCAGGACTGCGCGGACACTTGCACCGAGAGCCCGAGCGAGCGAGCGCGTTCGTACAACTGCCAGATGGGCAGCCGCCGCGCCACCGCGCTGAACTCGTCGACCGCGAGCAGGACCTGGTGCGGCTGCTGGCCGGCCGGGCTCATGTCAGCCGGCCGCGTCACGAAACCCGCCAGCAGGTCGGCCAGGGCGCGGGACTGGGCTTCGGCGACGGCGACCTCGGCGGTGCCCTCGAGGATGCAGTACCAGACGTCCGCATCAGCGAGGCTGCCAGGGCCGTCGAGCCCGGGCCCGAGACGGCGGAACAGCGTGCGGAACCGCAACCCGATATCCGGCACCTGGCCCGCCGCGGACCTGGCCATGGCTAGCTGGCCGTCGTATCCTCCGCCGCCGTAGGCGCGGCTGAGCCAGCCGGCATCCAGCCTCGACAGGAAGTCCGCGGTGCTGGCCGGCGGGCCACCGGGCGCATCGACCGCCAGCGTGACGATGGCTTCCATCACGTCGGTGTAGTAGGCGGCCCCGCCAGTGCCGTGCTCGATCAGGTCGACCAGTGTGCTGATCAGCTGCCGGGGCGGCAGTGTCCACAGCGACAGGGAGGCTTCATCGGGCCAGACCGCCACGTTCCGGGCGCCGGCTTCCCGCAGGACGCGGCGCGCCCGGTCGGCGATGCGCCGGGCGTCACCGCCGCCCTTGCAGTCCAGCACCACGATCAGCGGCGGGCCGGCCAGCCCCGCCGCGTGCCGCTGCCGGGCAGCGGCCAGGTAACCGGCCCAGAGCCGGAGCAGCAGCGTGCTCTTGCCGCTCCCGGTGCTGCCGATCACGATCTGATGCGAGCGGAGCCGGCTGGCCGGCAGCTGGGCTAACCGGCGGGCCGGATGGCCGATGGCGCGGATGACGGCGCCCACGGCGAAGTCGCCGCGAGCGGTCAGCAGCGGGACGGAGCCGGGAGCGGCAATCAGTGCCCGGGCGGCCCGGACCTGGTGCCGCCACTGTCGGTCATCGAAGCTGACCGCCGCAGCCGGGGACCGGCCTGCTGCCTGTGCGGCCATCGATGCCTGCCGGGCAGACCAGGCCAGGCCACCGGCCAGCAGCCCGGCAGGCACCGCTGGCGGCGCGATCAGCACCCCGGCCGTCAGGTAGCGGCCATGCCTCAGGGCGAGCCAGGCGAGCAGCGGCGAGTCCGGGCCGAGCGATTGCCGGCCGATTGCGCTAGCGGCCAGCCAGACGACGACCATCGGCAGGCACCAGGCCGCGGCCCGGTACAGCCGGCCAGGCTGCCAGCCACCGCGCCAGGCAGCCGCTAGGCCTGCCGCTGCGACGAGGGTGACCGGCAGTAACGCGGCCGCGAGCAGCGCGACGGCGATCGCGGCGAGTACGCGCGCGGCGGGCCGTGCGGTCATGCCGGGGTCCTGGCAGGCAGGTAGCCGGCGGCCGGCAGGCCGCGCACCTCGATCCGCGCGCCGAGACTGCTGCCGAGGGCCAGCTTGGCCCGCAATACCGTCCCGGCTGCCGCCGGACTGCAGAGATAGACGGCCCTGGCATGCCGTGGCGGTAACCCGGCGACTCGAGCTTCCGCTGCCGGGCAGCCGTAGTCCCCGGTGCGGGCGAGCAGTTCACGCATGATCGCGATGGTGCGGGCAACCGTCTTCGGCGTCCGCTCGGCTTCGATGGCCCAGCACTCGCCGGCCCAGTCTGGCGGCGTCCCGGAGGCGGGCATGTCCGGCCAGTGCACCTCGGCGTCCGGCAGGTGGTCACGGATGGCGCGCTGGCTGCCAAGCCGTGCCCGCAGGTGGCGCTCGCTGCGCCAGTGCGCGCCGCCGTCGCGGTAGTCGGGAACGGCCTGCAGCGCCAGCCGGACGGCGGTGACCGCGCGGATGTGCTCGAGCCGGGCGAGCGCGGGCGGCGCGGCGGGGTACTTCAGGCCGCACGCTCGCAGTCCGCTTCGGGTCAGCCAGACCCACGGCGGGCCCTGGCTGAGCACAGCCGACTCAGCCAGGCCGCTGCTGACCCAGCGGGCGGCCAGCGCCCTGGCCTGCCGGGCTGTGCCGCCCAGTAACTCGGTGAGCTGGTCGAGCTGCAGTCCGTACATTTCGGCGACGAAAGACAGCCCGGCAGCGTCCCGGCCGGCTGCGTTAGTCACCCCTCCATCACAACACGGCGCGCCGGACAAGGCACGAGCAGTGCTGGTGCATATTCCGGCGGTAGGGCACAATGAGTCGCGGAAGATCGCCAGCACGCTCACCATCAGCACGGTGCCCGGCTTCCGGGCGGGCGAGGTCGTAGGGGAAGACGCATCCTCGTCTGCTGCAGGGAGGTCCTCGGTGTCCGTACGTGGCGTGCTGCACGTGCATTGTGCGCCCCCGGCGCTGTGCCCGCATATCGAGTGGGCAGTGGCCGGGGTACTTGGTGTGCCCGTCAGCATGCCGTGGGTGGACCAGCCCGCTTCGCCCGGGGCGATGCGCGGTGAGCTGGAGTGGGCCGGCCATCGCGGCGCGGCCGGGGCCATCACCTCAGCGCTCGCGAGCTGGAATCTGGTGCGGTTCGAGATCAGCGAGGAAGCGAGCCCCGGCTGTGACGCGGTCCGCTACTGCCATACGCCTGCCCTTGGCACGTTCTGCGCGGTGATCGCCGCGAACGGGGATGTCATGATCCCGGAGAACCGGCTGCGCGCGGCGATGGCCCTGGCGGCATCCGCGGCGAGCGGCCGCGCCGACGGCAAGCTCGGCAGCCTGCGCGATGTGCACGGGCCGCGGCACCCCGCGCTCGGCGGGTCGCTTGAGGCGGAGATCAGCCTGCTGCTCGGCGAGCCGTGGGACGCCGAGCTCGAGCCCTTCCGCCGGGCAGGGGACGGTGCCCCGGTTCGCTGGCTGAACGCGACCGGCTGACGCGCAACCACAGCAGTAGGACCAGTGCTGCTGAGCTAGCCACTGCAGTAGCCATACCGCTGTGGTCGAGCCGCCGGGTCGCTGGCGCCGCGTATCGTATGCACGTGCACAATCCGGCCCAGATCCCCACCGGCACGGTGACCCTGCTGTTCACTGACATTGAGGGATCGACCCGGATGTGGGAGGCCGAGCCGGAGGCCATGACGCTGGCGCTGCGACGGCACGACGAGATCCTCCGTGCCGCGATCGAGCAGGCAGGCGGCTACGTCTTCAAGACCGTGGGAGACGCGTTCTGCGCGGCGTTTTCCACCGCGGAAGCAGCGGTAGCCGCCGCCGTGGCCGCGCAGCGGGCGCTGGCCGGCCAGCAGTGGCCGACCAAGCAGCCGATCGGCGTGCGGATGGCCCTGCACACCGGCGCCTGCGACGAGCGCGACAACGACTACTTCGGCCCGGCGGTTAACCGGGTGGCGCGGCTGGAGTCAGTCGCCCACGGCGGCCAGGTGCTGCTGTCCGGCGCGACCGCGGAACTGGTGTCCGAGGCGCTGCCGGACGGCGTGAAGCTACTCGACCTCGGTGCGCACCGGCTGCGGGATCTCGGCCGGCCGGAGCAGGTGCTGCAGCTGGCGGCGGCCTTCCTGCCCGCCGATTTCCCGCCGCTGACCTCCCTGGACAACCCGGACCTGCCGAACAACCTGCCCGGCCAGCTCAGCGCCTTCATCGGCCGCGAGCAGGAACTGGCCGAGGTCCGCTCGCTGGCCGCAGCCGCGCGGCTGGTCACGCTGACCGGATCGGGTGGCAGCGGTAAGACCAGGCTTGCCCTGCAGACCGCGGTGGAGTTGCTGGGCTCGGCGCTGGATGGCGTCTGGCTCGCCGAGCTGGCCCCGGTGAGCGATGGTGAGCTGGTACCGGGAGCGGTCGCAGCCGCCCTCCAGCTGCCCGACCATTCCGGCCCGGCCGTGCTTGCGTCCGTCCTTGAGGTGCTCAACAGCCAGGACGTGGTCATCGTGCTGGACAACTGCGAGCACGTGGTCGACGATGCCGCCCGGTTCTGTGAGCAGGTAATCCGGTACTGCCCGCGCGTCCGGTTCCTGGCCACGTCACGCGAGCCGCTCGGGATAGAGGGCGAGCGGGTCTACCGCGTTCCCTCGATGTCGATGCCGCCGCGGGACGCGATCAGCGCGGCCGACCTTGCGGGCTTCGACTCGGTGAAGTTGTTCGTCGAGCGGGCGAGGTCGCACGAGCCGCAGTTTGTGCTCGACGACGCGGCGGCGCCGCTGGTGGCTACCATCTGCCGGCGCCTGGACGGCATCCCGCTCGCGCTGGAGCTCGCCGCGGCGCGGCTGTCGTCGATGTCGCTCCGGCACCTGAGCGAGCGGCTGGACCAGCGCTTCCGGCTGCTGACCGGCGGCAGTCGCAACGCGCTCCCGCGGCAGCAGACCTTGCAGGCGACCGTCGACTGGTCCTTCGACCTGCTCAGCCCGGCCGAGCGGGAGGCGATGCGGCGGCTGTCGGTGTTCGCCGGCGGGTTCGAGCTCGAGGCCGCCGAGGCGATCTGCGCGGCCGATGAGATCGACGTCATCGACGTGATGGATCTGCTCGGCTCGCTGGTCGACAAGAGCCTCGTGCTTGCCGAGCGGGGGGCCGCCGACAGCCGGCCGGGCGAGCCGGGTGGCGAGACGGTCCGCTACCGGCTTCTCGAGACGGTCCGCCAGTACGCGGCCAGGGAGCTGTTCAAGTCGGCCGGCGAAGCCGAGCTCACCGCTATCAGGGACCGGCACGCCGCGTTCTACCTGCGCATCGCCGCCGAGGCCGGCCCGGCCCTGACTGGCCGGCGGCAGGGATACTGGCTCCGGCGCCTTGATGCCGACTGGGACAACCTCCGTGCGGTCTTCGGCTACCTGGCCGCCGAGGGCAGGACAACCGACCTGCTCCGCCTCGGCGTCGCGCTGCAGCGGTTCTCCGTCAGCCGCGCCCAGCCAGAAGTGCTGAACTTCCTGCGGGCGGCTGCCGACCGCGACGACTCGGGCGTGACCGTGCTCGCCGCGAGCGCGCAGCTCGCGACCTCCGCGCTGCTGTCGATGCTGCGCCAGGCCGATCCGAGCGCGCGGGCCGGGGCCAGGGGCTACGCCGAGCGGGGCCTGGCGATGGCGGAGATCCTCGCCGATCCTGTCTTGCATGCGCGTGCCCTCGGGCTGCTCAGCGATCTGATCTTCGCTGACGGTGACCTGGACCGAGTGAAAGAACTGGCCGCCAGGGCGGTGGCCATCGCACGCACCACCGGCGACCGCCAGCTGCTGGGCGAGATGCTCAAATGCCTGGCGGCGGCGGAGACTTCCGCCGAGGAGAACCGCCGGCTGCGGGCGGAGGCCCTGGACTGCTTCCGGCAGTCCGGCGACGAGCTGCTCGCGGCTAACGAGCTGCACCGGTTGTACGCGCTGGACGTCGCGCAGGGCGCACTCGGCCCGGCACGGTCGCACCTGCAGGCGGCGATCGCGGCCGCCGAGCGGCTCGGGGACGAGATGTACTTGTACTTCTTCCGCGGGGACCTGGCGATCCTGCTGCTGATCGAAGGCAAGCCGGCCGACGCGGTGCCGCTGGTCCGGCGTTGCCTGCAGGTCGCGCGGCGCAGCGGCATCCGGCTGGACGTGAGCGAGGTGCTGTTCAGCTCCGCCTGCTGCGCGGCATGGCAGGGAGATAAGCTGAAAGCCGCCATGCTGCACGGCGCCGCCGACGTCCGGCAGGGCTACGCCCTGGCCGACGGCAGCATCACCTGGGCGCCCGTCGAGGAGCGACTGCGCGTGGCCGAGCAGGGCGGGCTGCGCGAGCAGCTGGGCGCGGCACAGTTCGCCGAGACCTACCAGCAGGGTGCGGCGCTGTCCCGGCAGCAGGCGGTCGAGCTGGCCTTGCGCTAGCGACGGCCCCCGTTACCCTTCGGTGCCCGGCTACGCTCTGTGCCGGTCACCCCGCACCAGCGTGCTGCGGATTCAGTTGCGGTGTGAAACGTGACGTGAGCGCTGCTTTTGACATGACGTTAAGTAGCGGCTTAAATACATCCAGTTCAAGCTAACTGGCGGCGGCGCGCTGACCCCCCGTAACCGCGCCGCCGGGCTTGTAATGACGCAAGTGGGGCACCCGTGCCGCGCCCGTGACCTGGGCGCGGCCCGATGAGTGCTGGGACGGCGCTGACCGTCTCCTGCACAGGAGGCGATAGCACTCATGGCAATGAGCGCCCGCGCATCTGACGACCATCTCATTTACGAGCAGGAACTGGCCGGGCACCAGCGGGACCTGTATCCCGCGGCGCTCCGGATGACGCGCAACCCGAGCGACGCAGAGGATCTGGTGCAGGAGAGCATGACCCGCGCCTACGCCGGGCTCCGGCACTTCACGCCGGGCACGAACGGCAGGGCATGGCTGTTCCGCATCCTCGCGAACACCTTTGTCAGCGGCTACCGCAAGCGCCAGCGCGAGCCCGTGCAGGTGCTGAGCCCGGAGTTCGAGGCCCTGGTGTCGTCGGCCCCGGGCTGGTCGGCGACAAGCCCGGCCCGGAGCGAGCCCTCGGCCGAAGACGCAGTGCTCAGCCAGTTCGGCAACTCAGAAGTGCGAGAGGCGCTCCGGGAGTTGCCGGATTGCTTCCGCGCCACCATTTACCTGGCAGACGTGGAAGGGTACCCCTACCGCGAGATTGCCGAGATGCTCGGCGTGCCGATCGGCACGGTGATGTCCCGGTTGCACCGGGCCCGCCTGCTGCTCAGGAAGCGGCTGGCCGCGTACGCCTGACCGCGACGATCACGCACGAGGACCGAGTTGAGTACTGAATCAGTTGCTGATTAGAGTAGTGGCAACTCATTCCGTTCTTAAGGCGGTTGCTAGTGGCGGATACCGGATCCAGCAGCGTACGTGGTGTGGCCGGACCGTTGTCCGCCACCTCGCGCACCACTCACCGGAGGCTGCACGAGCAAGGCCGCGCTGACCGGGCCGAGTTGTTCGCGGTATTGCATGCCGGGCTTGTGGGGCACCTTGGCGTGCCCACGGACCAGGGGCTGATGGTCATACCGACGATTTACGGCTTCGACGACCAGCACGCGTACGTGCATGGCTCCGTGGCGAGCAGGAGTCTCGCGGCGGAGGCCGAAGCGTGCCTGACCGTGACGGTCGTTGACGGACTGGTCCTGGCCCGCTCGGTCTTCGAGCACGCAGTCAATTACCGCAGCGCGATGATCTACGCACGGCTGCGCGTCGTCGACGACCCGGCGGAGAAGCTAGCCGGGCTGCGGCTGGTCTCCGAGCACCTCGCGGCCGGCCAGTGGGACTATGCCCGCCAGCCCAGCCGCAAGGAACTGGCGGCGACCAGGCTGCTTGCACTGTCCCTGGCTGAGGCGTCGGTGAAGGTGCGGTCCGGCCCGCCGGGCGACGCGGACAGCCCTGATGCCCGCCTCGGCTTGTGGGCGGGGGAGTTGCCGCTGGACACCCGCTGGCGAGAGCCGGTAGCCGACCCGGCGTTGCCCGCCGGCCTGATCGCTCCGCCGCACATTCAGCGCCGGACGGGGAGCCAGGCGCACCCTCGCTAATGCCGTTACGGCTGCGATGGCGGGTGCCGCGTCGTAGTCGCATCCGGCTTCCGGGTGCCGTCGCGGGGCGGCCGCAGCGATTCGCAATCGATTTCGCGATCAATTCGCGATCAAGGTGGTACCTCAGCGCCGAGATCTTGGCGGACAAACGGGCTATAGTGCGGCGCAGGCCACGGACCCGGATGGCGTGAGGATGGAGTCTAAGTGTTCGAGACGGTAGTGGTGGGAGCGGATGCCTCCGACACGGCAGCCGAGGCGGTCCGGCAGGCGATCGAGCTGGTGAAACTCACTGGCGGTCGGCTGCACATCGTGTCTGCCTACCGGCCGCAGCACCTCAGTGCCTCAGGTGCCGACGATTCGGGCCTGGCGACCGGCGACGTGGCGGAGTCGGTGCTGGCCGACCACGCGTCGCGGGCGCGGGCAGCCGGCGTGAGCGCGGAGACGCACGCGCGGAGCGGGGCGGCGGCCGACGCGATCTGCGAGGTGGCCGAGGAGATCAGCGCCGACCTCATCGTGGTCGGCAACAAGGGGATGGCCGGGGTCCGCCGGGTGCTCGGCAGCGTGCCGAATTCCGTCGCGCACCGTGCCCCGTGCTCGGTGCTGATCGCTCAGACCACCTGACCGGAGCCCTCGCCTGGAAACGAGAGGGCTACTGGTAGGACTCCGTTGAAAAGCGCAGGGTCCTGGCCTGGTTTCGGTCGTGGCCGTAGATCATCGAGGCGCTCTCGGGTGCCGCCCGGTCACGCAGGGCGAGGGCACTGACGCGTGCCGTCGTCGGGTCCGCCTGGCCATCCCAGGCGTCGTGGTCGTAGTTCTCCTGACAGTAGACGGCGTCTCCGCAGATGATCATGTTGCCGCTTTCGGGCAGCCGCAGCAGCACCGACTGGTGGCCTGGTGCGTGACCAGGTGTCGGGATCACGTCGACGCCCGGGAACAGCGTGGTCTCGCCGTCGATCAGTTCGTAGCTCAGGGCCGGCAGGTTCCAGTACTGGTTGGGGAAGGCGGGATTGTCCTTGGCGTACTGGTAATGCTCGCGCTGCACGAAGAAGGTCGCGTCCGTCAGCAGGTCGTTGTTGCCCGCGTGATCAAAATGCAGATGCGTGTTGATCACGTACGTGATGTCGGCGGGCGCGATGTCCAGTTCCGCCAGTCGCCACAGCAGGCTGTCCTCGCGCCGCATGTCCGGAACCAGCAACTCGGCGAAGGGCGTGCCACACCAGGTGAGCTCCGGATCAGCTATGTGCAGGCGGCTCATCCCGGTGTCGACGAGCGCAAGCGAGTCATCATCGAGGCGAACCAAGAACGACGGCACCGGGATGTGGATGCGCTTCCCGTCCGCGATGCCCGGCGCAATGACCTCGTAGTTACAGCAACAGCCGCCCAGCGGCAGTACGTACAACTGCATCATGCATCTCCTGCCATAAGCTGGCCGCGTGGACCGGCGAGATCAGCGGACAATGACAAGGTTGGCCATGTCAACGACTGGCTGGTAGCCGAGGGCCGCGTAGATCTTGTTCGAGGTCGGGTTTGCCTGGTCGGTGAACAGGCAAACCCGTGTGCCTTCGGCCCGGATCCGCCGGGAGATCTCGGCGACAGCGTTGCTTGCCCAGCCACGCCCGCGCTCCGCCGGCGGCGTATACACCGGTCCTATGCGGGCCACCCCGAACGAGGGCGGGTTGACCCCGGTGAGGTGCACCCGCTGCCCGGTCTGGTCGTCCCAGAACCACAGTCGGCCGGCGCGGAGCCGGCGCAGCAGCTCAGCGCGGTCGGGTACCTCGTGCGCGCTGCTGCCGCGCGGACGGCCAGCCTGTTCGTCGGCGTCGCCGGCGAAGGCAGCGAACCACTCTGTCACCAGGTCCACGTCGTCCTCGGTGGCCGCCTGCAGGCCGCCGGGCACTGCCGCGGGAAGCATCAGCTCGCCGAGTTCGTGCAGTCGCGTGTGCTGGCTGACCTGTACGTGACCGCCGCACAGCCGAGCCAGCTCGGCAGCACACAGCTGAACGGCAGGAAGCGCCCCGTTGACCGCCAGCACCTCCTCCCCGCGCTCGTGCAACGCGCCGGCCAGCGCCACGGCTGCCTGGCCTGGCATCGGCAGCAGGAAGGGCGGGTAAGGCGCAAATGGCGCTGTCCGCATTCCGGCGCCGGCCACGGCGCCGGATGCGTCCCTGACGACCAGCCACCACGTGCGGTCGGGCTGCGCGCTCCGGTCAGCCTGCTGCGACAACAGTCGGTGCGCGACCGTGGTGACGACGGTGCTGACTACCGGATCGGCGGCCAGGTAGCCGCCCGCCGCGGCAAGGAACTCTGCCGGATCGGTGCAGAACTGCAGGCTCAGGCCGGCGACGGGAGTAGCGCTCATCCGCGTACGCTAGCCTCCGGCGCACCAGGCGGCACCAGAATTTCACGCCGCCTGCACCAGCGGGCGCGTCTGCAGCGCCGCCGGGCGGGAGCAGTCAGTCCCCCTCAGCGAGGGCCGCAAGCCGATCCAGCGAGGCCTGCAGCCGGTCGGCCGTGGTTGCCCGTGCCCGTTTGATGCGGTTCTCGTTCTCATTGGTCAGCTGGGTCCAGTCGTAGGTGCAGGTGACCCGGGTGCGTGCCGGGCCGGCCTGGTCCAGTTCCCACCTCCACAGATGCCCCGGCGGCGCCTGCCCCGGCTCGGCCGGCATCCAGGCAATCCGGCGGCCCTCGTCGAACTCCACCACGTGGTTCTCCCGGGTGACGCCGGTGGTCAGCGTCATAGTGAACACATCACCAGCGCGCCGGACCCGCTGCCCCGGCGCGGCCTGGGCCAGGTTGTCGTTGCCGTCCCAGCGCGGCTGCGCAGCGGGGTCGGCAATCAGCTCGAAGATCTGCTCTGGCTCGGCCGCGATCTCACCGGTGACGCTAACCACCCGCGGCGTTTCCTGCTCGGCGCTCATGCGCCCATCCAAGCACTGCGCGCCACTGGGCCTGCCTGCGGGCATGATCAAACGGGTGAAGGCCGCCGTAGTCGGCGCGGGTTAGTTGTCCAGGCGGACTGGCACCAGTAGGGAAAGGGCTTGTCGGTGTCGGTCCGGCGGATTGCCAGGGGCGCGGTAGGGGCGCCGAACTCCAGCATCAGCTGGTCCCGGGCTCCGGCGGCCAGAGCTTGCAGCAGGAAATCGCGGTTGACGGCGACATGGTCCTGGTCACCGTCGCCGTCTTCGCAGACGGTCACCGCGCCGTCGGCCGCCAGTCAAGCCGGTGTCCCTGGCGGGGATTTGAGTAGCGCCGTTGCCTCGGCGGGATAGCCGGCGCGCCGTTGCCGCAGCGCGCTCGCCGCCATCCGGATCAGGTCGATGGTCACTCCGGCGGCATCGCTAGGGTCGTGCACTTTGAGCTTCACATCCAGGCTCACTGGGGTACCGTCCCAGGCCTGCGCCTCGATGCTGATGTGCGCCACCTTGTGCGACTTCAGGTGCGGCAGGTACCCGAGCGGGGCTAGCTGCACTCGGCCCGCTGCGGCTGCATCGGCGGCGAGGGCGTTGAGTTTGGACTGCAGCTTGGTGTTGCCGTGCTCGACCAGGTTCCTGAAGTCCTCGGTGCCTCCCAGGTTCACCTGGTACGAGCTGGTCAGGGTGAGTCCCCGCTCTGCCAGCAGCCGCAGCAGGGCGGAATGCACGACTGAGGTGCCGAACTGGCTGGCCAGGTCGTCTCCTAGCAGCGGCAGGCCGGCCGTGACGAACCGATCCAGGCAAAGCCGTTCGCGGGCCACCGGGTCGGAGGTGGTGTTGATGAACGCCGCCCCCGCCCGCAGCGCCGCCTCGGCATAGGAACGCGCCGTCTCTGGCCGGCCGCTGGGCGCCGCATAGAGCACGACCTCAGCCCCGGCAAGCTCTTGGGCTACGCGTTCGGCCCCAGTGGCATCGGTGAGACCGCGGCGCACCGTGACCCCGGAAAGCGGCAGCCCGGCAGCGAGCCGGGGAAAGTTGTTTGGCGGCAGGAAGATGGCCTCGGTCAGATCCCGCCCGATCTTCTCCGGGGAGATGGCGAAAGCCGCCATGAACTCGATGTCGCCGACGCCCAGTCCGTCGAGCACCGGCGTGCGGATTCCGACCAGGCTGCCGGTGGCGCGGTACAGCGCTATTCCCTGCACGAGCGCTGAAATGTTATTGCCCGTTCCGATAACAGCAACTTTGACTGCCTCGCTCATGTGGCCCTGCTTGCCGGAGGTCACGGGCTCAGGCGATGAGTAGGCGGAGGCCGAGCTCTGCAGCGTCGAGATTGACGAGGTCGTTGTTGCGCTCTGTCCACCGGCCAGAGACAAGGTCGGCACGCAGGCTTCGCACTGCCCGCTGCTCGGCTTGGGGCCCGACCCTGGCCCAGCCGGAGATGCCGCGGCGGACGTTCTCGTCCAGGTATGCCTCGGGCCGGCGCCAGTAGGCCTCGAAGAAACCGTCCGCGCAGTCCCAGGGAATGAGCACCGGCTCGATCCGTGCTCCGATCGCGCCGGCCAGCTCGCCGACCGTGGGGCGCCCTGCGACAAGCTCGGCGAACTCGGGCAGGTAGTCACGCGTCAGCCAGAATTTGGCCAGCCACCCCGCGGTTGTGGTGTCATGCGTGAACACCACCACGCGGCGGGCGACGCGCCGCATCTCGCGCAGCCCGGCGACCGGGTCCGGCCAGTGATGGATCGTCGCGATCGCCATCGCGGCGTCGAATGACTGGTCCTCGAACGGGAGGCTCTCCGCGGAGGCATCGACGCACGGCGGCGCGCCGACCGGACGCTGCGCCCGCATGACCGCCGACGGTTCCACCGCTGTCACGTCGCGGCCGGGCGGTTCGTAGGACCCGGTGCCAGCGCCGACGTTCAGCACCGTCCGCGCGTCGCCGAGCGCGGCCCAGACCTGCGCGGCGATCCGCGGCTCGGTGCGCCGCGTCACGGTGTAGGTGGCTCCGATGGTGTCATACAGCTGCGCGCCGGCCATGTCGCTGCCTCTCTGGCTGTCGGCGCCGGATGACGCGGTCCAGCCAGTGATATATCGTGTTGATGTATCGGCACGATATACAGGGGTTGCGTAGTATCGCAAGTCAGACGTTGCTGCGGCGCTCGCAGTTCAGCGACCACGTGGCCAAGCTGTGAGTGGCTGGCATCTGCTGGGATCTGATTGCGGCTCGGGCCTTTGCCTGGACGCGCGACGACTCGCCGACCTCTGGCGTCAGCGAGGCGTCGTGAATCGAGGTCTTCGAGCGTGCCGGTTTCTTCTCCTATCCTCCGGTCAGCACCGGGCGCCCCGCGTCACCACTCACGGTTTACCGAGGCTCGGCAGCGAGCGCCGGCAGAGGATGTCATGGACGGCGGACCGGAACATGGCTGTGGAACTCGGCGCGCCATACGCGATACGGGCGTACCTGGTCCTATGAGCCGACTGTGCGACCGGACGCGGTACTGGCATACCTAGAGCGCCGCGGCGAAGGCTGGACCGTGGTGATCAACCCGGCCGGGCTCTCCCAGATCAAGCGTCGGCAAGAACTCCTACCCCCGTGACCAAGGATCGGCTATCGCCGTAGTCCGTGTCACCGAAGCGGCTCCGCGCCTCCTCAGACGGGCATGTCACCTGTAGCGTCGCCACCCAGTGTCACTCGGACCAGGCCGATCACCGGCGGCAAGCATGACCACCACGCTGCTCGCTAACCGCCGTTCTGAGCGCCCGCCGCGCTCAGTCGCCAGCTCGTGAGCGTCGCGCTTGATTGGGAGATCTGCGCGCGCAGGGCCTGCCCGATCGAGTTCTGCCAGCAGATCCATGACGGGTGCGAACATGGACGGCCCGGACGCGGCCCCGCCAGGACTCGGCACCGACTTCGGCGGCCTACCGCTGCCGGGCAAGCCGACCCCAGGGCGCAGAGGGCCACAGTCAGCAGCATGGGTTAGCTAGCTGGCTTGGCGGGGTTGCTGGCCGGGGTTCCGCGTCGTTGCGGGTGACGGATCACGAAGTTCTGCCACCGCAGTCCGTCGTCGGGGTCAGCGTATGGCTCGTTGAGACGGGCGAAGCCGGCAATTGTCAGCAGGCCGGCGCTTATGTAGTTGCAGACGAGCGCCCGGGCGAAGACCTCGCTGGCCTCGCGGCCGAAGAGGAACTGCACGACGGCCATTAGTGCGTGACGGGCCGTTCCGCGGCCTCGCGCTGCCGGGTCGCCAATCATGCAGGACACCGCTGGCGCGCCGAGGACTGCGGATGCGCGGCAGTCGACCCAGATCGATCCGATCACACTGGAGTCACGCTCGATCATCCAGTTGTACTGGTCATCCCGATTGATAAAGCTGCTGATCCGCGACTTCTCGTGGTCGAGGGTTGGCGCCTCAATCAGGTCGGCGGGCACGCCCATCATGAGCATGGTGGTCCGGCCGTGCTCGCCGCCAAGCCATTGAAGGCTCAGTGACGCATCACGCTCAACGACAGGCCGCACCAGGCGGACGGATGGTTCGGGCGTGTCGAGCTGACCGGCGAACACGACGCTCCTCATCCTCCTGGCACCTGCGGGCACCGCGCGCTGCACCCTTTGGCGGCCCGCATGGCCGCGAGCGGATTCCGGTTGGACCAGGTATAGCCCGGAGAACCGTCGCCTGTCACTTCCCAGCTGTCGTAGAACACGAGGTGGGGAACTGCCGTGGCTGCACGGCCGGTGAGCATCCTAATCTCGTCGGAATCCGGGCCTGCGTTGAAGTCACCGCAGACGATAGCCAGATCGCGGCGGGAGACGACCTCGCTGACGAAGCGGACCAGCTGTCGCACCTGGTCCTGGCGGGTGGCACTGGCATCGAGCGGATAGTCAAGCATGACCGCGAATAGCTGGATAGGTCCGCGCCCGCCAGCGATCGTGACGTGCAGCATCTGGCCGTCGCCCGTGCCGTCTTCAGCACGTAGCGAGCGCCGCTGCAGCGCAGACATCGGCCACCGGCAGACAGGGCCGATCCCTGACGCCCAGTCTTCCTGCTGCCAGTCACCAGCAAAACAGTGGTGCGGCAGTCCCAGCCGCTTTGCTATCCGTTCGGGCTGGCCTGATCCGCCGTTACGCCAGGCCTCGACAAGGCAGACAATGTCCGGCGGGCTTCGGCCAGGATGTCTTCCAGGCCAGCCCGCCTTCTCTCGTGCCTCGGGCCGTACCGTCCCCAGACATTCCAGGTCACCACGCGGACCGTCGACGTGGTCACCGCACCGTACGGGGCATAAGGATCGAAGCTCACCCGGCGAGTATCCCGCAGCTCCCCGTTTCGACTCTCCGACGTCCTCCTGGTAGGCGCCAGGATCCTGGCGGGGAAGATCAAAGCTCAAGACTGGCCGGGAATCTGCGGGTGGCCGTGCAGCAGGTCTGGCTCAAACCATCACTGCCCTGGGCGCACAATGAATCTGCGGGACAGGCTGGACCAAGGCCAGGTCCTGCTCGATGGTCATCGCATCAAGATCCTTACGCCCAGTCCGGTCGCCCGGCTGCCCGCATCCGGTGCCGGGCCCGTCGGCCAGCCTCCGGTGGCGCGCCAGCATCAGGTCCCGTCATCCGCGATCAGCGCACCTAGGCTCAATGCCGGGGAGTTAAGAGCCTGCCGAAAAATAACCCGTAGCTTCCTGTAATACGGCATCCTGATGTGGTATGGGCGTCAATGAGGAAGCAGTGCAGGTCCTGGCGGTAAAGTTCGCGGTGATCTTCCCGCATCTGGATGAGCGGCAGCGGCGGCTGCTGATGGGCGCCGAGGCGCGGTCGCTGGGCCACGGCGGGATCCGGCTGGTAGCGCGGGCTGCCGGGGTTCGCGAGGCCACGGTGTCGCTGGGCGTGGATGAGCTGGACGCCGGGGCGGAGCCGCTGGGCCGGGCACGCCGGCCGGGCGGGGGACGCAAGCGGGCCGCTGACCTGGATGCGGGGCTGCGCCCGGCGCTGCTGGCCCTGGTGGAACCGCAGGAGCGGGGCGATCCGATGTCGCCGCTGCGATGGACGACCAGGTCGACCCGCAACCTGGCGGACGAGCTGACCCGTCAGGGGCACCGGGTCGGCGCTGATACCGTCGGGGACCTGCTGCGCGCGGAGGGGTTCAGCCTGCAGGGCAATGCCAAGACCATCGAGGGCCAGCGGCACCCGGACCGGGACGCGCAGTTCCGGTATATCAACGAGCAGGCCAAAGCGCACCAGAACACCGCCGATCCGGTGATCAGCGTGGACACCAAGAAGAAAGAGCTCGTCGGCGAGTTCAAGAACGCGGGCCGGGAATGGCGGCCCAAGGGCGAGCCGGAAGCCACCCGCACCCATGACTTCCCCGGGGACAGCGCAGGCAAGGCAGTGCCCTACGGTGTCTATGACCTGGCCGCGAACGCCGGCTGGGTGTCGGTTGGCACTGACCATGACACCGCCGCGTTCGCCGTCGAGTCGATCCGCCGCTGGTGGAAGGCAGCGGGCAGCGGTCAGTACCCGGCCGCCCGGCGGCTGCTGATCACCGCTGACGCGGGCGGCTCCAACGGCTACCGCACCCGGGCGTGGAAGGCCGAGCTTGCAGCGCTGGCCGTGGAGACCGGGCTGGAGATCACCTGCTGCCATTTCCCGCCCGGGACGTCGAAGTGGAACAAGGTGGAGCACCGGCTGTTCTCCCACATCACGATGAACTGGCGAGGACGGCCGCTGACCAGCCACGAGGTCGTCGTGCAGACCATCGCCGCGACCACCACCCGGACCGGGCTGCGGGTACGCGCCGAACTGGACGACAGCACCTACGACACCGGAATCAAGATTAGCGACGCACAGATGAGCGCCCTGCCGCTCGCACGGCACGACTGGCACGGCGACTGGAACTACACCATGCGGCCCGAGGCATACGACGCCCGGGTCACTACTGCGCCGGACCCCTTCGACCAGCCCAGCCCCGACCTGACCTGGCTGTGCCACCCGGCGCTGACCGGCCTGCAGGCCCGCGAGTGGGACACCCTGATCGACCAGCTGATGAGCCTGCACGACCAGCAGCGGGAGACAAGCCTGGACAAGCGCCGCGGCCACCGCCCCCGGCTGGCCGCCCCCGGCACCGGCCGCCGCCCCGTCCTGACCCTGGCCGACCGGCTCCTGGCCACCACCCTCCACCAGCGCCTAGCGCTGCCGCAGGTCGCCATCGCCGCCTTGTTCAGCGTCCGGCCAGAGACGATCAACAAGCGCATCCGCGACATCCGTCAGCTCCTGGACCAGGCCAGACACGTCATCCAGCCGGGCCCGCGCCGTCTCGCCAGCCTCGAAGATCTCC
>DAHVAR010000014.1 GCA_027314515.1 Actinomycetota bacterium | reverse complement strand
GCACTGGTGCCCGACAGCCGCCGGCCGCAGGCAGTCCGGGCACGCCGGCTTCCCGCAGCGGACGCAGGAGACGTAGGTCTGCCGACCCGGATGGCGGTAGCACACTGGCGGGGCGGCCTGACCCTGGCCGGGCTGAGCCTGACCCTGGTCCGGGGGGTTGGCCATCGGGTAATCCTGCCTTACTCGGTCTCGGCGCGCTCGATCTCGACGGACTCAAGCACGACGTCGGTCGCCGGCCGGTCACCGCGGCTGGTCTGTACCCTGCTGATCCCATCGACGACGTCGCTGCCCTCGATGACCTCGCCGAAGATGGTGTGCTTGCCGTTCAGCCACGGGGTCGGGCCCGTGGTGATGAAGAACTGCGAGCCGTTCGTGCCGGGGCCTGCGTTCGCCATCGCCAGCAGATACGGGCGGTCGAAGGCAAGATCCGGGTGGAACTCGTCGGCAAACTTGTAACCAGGACCACCGGTGCCGGTACCGAGCGGATCGCCGCCCTGGATCATGAAGTCCGGGATTACCCGGTGGAAGATCGTACCGTCGTAGAGCGGCGCGTTACTCGCCTTGCCGGTGGCCGGGTTCGTCCACTCCCTGGTGCCCTCGGCAAGCTCGACGAAGTTCCGCACTGTCTTCGGCGCATGGTCAGGAAATAGCCGGACAACCACCTGGCCCCGGCTCGTCCGCAGCGTCGCGGTCAGCTTGTTGCTCATACCGGCATCCTGCCACGACCGGGCTGTGCTTCGGCCACTCCGGCCCCCGAGGTGGCGCTGCGCGGCTGGATTGACTCGTCCTGGCAGGGGAAGGGGTTCTGCCTGGGGAAGAACATCCAGGAGGTCTGTGTGTCTGTTACGACGAAGAAGAAGCCTGCTAACGGGCTCCGCGTGCAGGCCATCCAGGCGGCCCGCCAGGCCGCTCCGCTGGCCAAGACCGTACCGCTGGCCCAGTTGGCCGCCCTGCAGGCCCAGCAGGCAGCACAACAGGCCGTGCCGCTAGCCAGGACCGCGGGCACGTCCATCCGGCATGGCGCCGACGACGCAGTGGCGTGGGCCACGCCGAAAGTCGATGCCGCCCGTTCCTGGGCCGCGCCGCAGCTTGAGCATTCCGCCAGGGCGATCAGCGAGAACCTCGCGCCGATGATCTCGAGCGCGCTGATCTCGGCGGCACACAAGATCGAGGTTCCGAAGCGGAAGTCGCCGCACCGCCGCTGGCTGGTAGCCGGCTCGATGATGCTCGCGGCGGCGGCCGGGCTTGCGGCAGCGTTTGCCATGCGACTGCGCCAGCAGACTGAGGCCTTCTCTGGCGCCAGCGCCGTCGGCGGCACGGCTGAACCGGGACCCGACAGCGCGCGCAACGAGGCGGGAACGGGCATGGGATCGTCGGCCGATGACGGTCCCGACCCGGATATGAACGGCCACCCGACGATCACCTGAGCCGCGCCAGCCGGTCCCGGCCGGCCCGGCACGGCCCGGCACGGCCCGGCCGTGACATAAGTCATGGCCAGGCCGGGACCGGCAGCACATGACGCAGTCAGACCCGGTGCCTAGCCTTGGGTCATGAGCCTGCCGTTGTCCGCCCCGCCGGCGGACCAGGATGGGCTGCGCCTGACCCAGGGCAGCAGGATCGCCATTAGCCTGTTCTTCGCGGTGATCTTGCTGCAGCCAGGCTTCACGATCATTCAGCACGGGCCGCGCACGGGTGAGCAGTGGTTCCAGCTTGCCGGCGCGGTCGCGCTGACGGTCCTCACCATCCGCGCGTTCAATAAGGCGCCGCCCAGCGGCCGGCCGGCGCCGTGGCCCGCCCTGGCAGTCATCCTGGCCCTCGGGATCGGCTTGCTGATCGCCGGGGGCCCGGGCTGGCTGGCGGCCATCGCGGTCGCTGCCGCCATGTGCGGCCGGTACAGCAGTAACCCGCTGCCGGCCATCGTGGCAGCGGTCGCGTGCTCGCTGGCCGGCCTGGCACTGGCGTTGCTCGGCCGCCTTCCTTCCGGCAGCCTGTTCGCGGTGGTCGTGATAGCTCCGCTCGCCGCGTTCTTCGCCTATAGCGCCGCGCGGCGCGCCGAGGCGGTGGAGACGCTCCGCCGGACGAGAGCTGAGCTCGCCAGGGCGGCCGTCGCCGAAGAGCGCCTCCGGATTGCCCGTGACCTGCACGACCTGCTGGGCCACTCACTGTCGCTGATCACGCTCAAGGCCGAGCTGGCCGGCCGGGTCATCGGGACCGATCCTGAGCGGGCGGCCACGGAGATCCGCGAACTGGAGTCGGTCGCCCGCGATTCGCTGTCTGACGTACGCGCGGCCGTGGCCGGGTACCGGCAGCCTGACTTGGCCGGCGAGATCGCCGCCGCACGGCGGTTGCTCGGCGCCGCGGGCATCGCGACGCAGGTCGCCGCGGAGGATGCCGGGCGGCTGCCGCAGGAGGTGGACTCGGCCCTCGCCTGGGCCGTCCGGGAGGGCGCCACCAACGTCGTCCGGCATTCTACGGCGACGCAGGCGTCCATCAGCGTCAGTGTCGGCCCGGCACAGGCTGAGGCAGAGATCCGCGACAACGGCGCGGGGCCCGAGTACCACGGCGAGCATCCAGCGGTTGCGCCGGCATGGCCGGCCGGACCGGCGTCGCCGGCCTTGCGCGGCGCGCCAGAAGGACACGCCGCGGCCGCAGCGCCGGCCCGGCCGCGCCCGGCGTTTGCCGGTTCCGGGCTGGCCGGGCTCGCCGAACGCGTCGGCGGCCTCGGCGGCGAGGTCACGGCCGGGGCCGACGGTCGTGGCTTCCTGCTCCGGGTTGCCGTCCCGCTGAGAAGACCGGCCTGACATGCGCCAGGTCGCGAGAATGGATCTGTGGCCGTGCGGATCATGATTGCCGAGGATCAGACGATGGTCAGGCAGGCGCTGGTGGCGCTACTGGAGCTTGAGCCTGACTTTCAGGTGATCGCGCAGGCCGCGGATGGCGACGAGGCGCTCGCCATGGCGGGCAAGTACCGCCCGGACGTCGCGCTCCTGGACATCGAGATGCCAGGGCCGAATGGCATCGAGGTGGCGGGCCAGCTCGTCCGCTCCGGCTTCGACGGCAAGGTCATCATCGTGACGACATTTGACCGGCCAGGTTACCTGCGGGCCGCGATGACGGCCGGGGCCAGCGGATTCCTGCTCAAGGACGCCCCCGCAGCGGACCTGGCGGCAGCCATCAGACGGGTGGCGGCGGGCGAGCAGGTGGTCGATCCGTCGCTGGCGGCAGCCGCGCTCGCCCAGGGCGAGAGCCCGCTGACCGACCGGGAGACGGACGTGCTGGCCGCCGCGGCGAACCACGACGCCGTGGCCGGCATCGCCGCCCGGCTGAGCCTGTCACCAGGGACCGTCCGCAACCACCTGTCGGCCGCAATCCAGAAGCTCGGCGCCCGCAACAGGGCCGAAGCCGTGCAGATCGCGCAACGTAAGGGCTGGCTGTAACGCCATGCTGCTCGACAACGTGGTGCGGGCCTCGGCGGCTGTCGCCGCCACACCGGCCCGGCTCGCCAAGATCGACCACATCGCCGACCTGCTGCGCAGCGTCCCGCCCGGCGAGATCGCGGTCGCCGTCGCGTTCCTGTCCGGTGACCTCACCCAGCGCCAGATCGGCGTCGGCTACGCGGCACTGGCTGACCTGCCTGGCGGATACGGTCAGCCCGATCCGGCGCCGCCCGGCCTGGCGCCGCCACCGGAAGCGCCGAAGCTCACGCTCGCCGAGACCGACAGCGCGCTGGGCCAGATCGGCGCGCTGGCTGGCCAGGGCTCGCAAGCGGAACGGCGGCGGCTGCTGGCCGGCCTGCTCAGCCTGGCCACTGAGGCGGAGCGCGAGTTCCTGGTCCGGCTGCTGGCCGGGGATCTTCGGCAGGGAGCCCTGGACGGAGTGATGACGGAAGCGGTCGCCAGGGCAGCGGGCGTTCCCGCCGGTGAGATCCGGCGCGCCTATCAGCTCAGCGGATCGCTCGCGGCCGCCGCGGCCGCCGCGCTCGGCGCTTCGGGCGCCAGCGCCGCGATCGGCGCGCTCCGCGCGGTAGCCCTGCAGGTCGGCCGGCCGATCCGGCCGATGCTGGCCGCGTCGGCGACGTCGGTCGCCGCCGCGCTGGAGCGGATCAGCCCGGCCGCGGTGGAATGGAAGGTGGACGGCATCCGGGTGCAGGTGCACCGGCAGGGATCGGATGTCCGCGTCTTCACCCGGACCCTGGACGACATCACCGTCCGGGTGCCCGAGCTGGTCCAGGCCGCGCTGACGCTGAACGTGACGGCGGCCGTGCTGGACGGCGAGGCGGTCGCACTGCGCCCCGACGGCCGGCCGCTGCCGTTCCAGGTCACCTCGGCTCGCGCGGCCAGCCAGGCGGCCGCGGGCGACCAGCCTGGCCAGGTGCCGCTCGCGCTGTTCCTGTTCGACCTGCTGCACGTCGACGGGACGGACCTGCTCGAGCATCCGGCCGCGGATCGCTACGCCAGGCTCGCCGCGGTCACGCCCGCCGATCTGGTGATCCCGCGGCTGGTCACGGCCGACGAGGCGGCCGCCGGGCGGTTTTTCGGCACGGCCATCGAGCGCGGGCACGAGGGCGTGGTGATGAAGTCACTGGACGCTCCGTACGGGGCCGGCCGCCGGGGCAGCGAGTGGATCAAGGTCAAGCCGCGGCACACGCTGGACCTGCTGGTCCTGGCGGCGGAGTGGGGTCACGGCCGGCGTCAGGGCTGGCTGTCCAATCTGCACCTGGGTGCGCGCGACCCGGCCACCGGCCAGGCCGTGATGCTCGGCAAGACGTTCAAGGGCCTTACCGACGCACTGCTCGCCTGGCAGACAGAGCGGCTGCTCGAACTGGCCGATCCGCCGCGTGACCCGGCAGCCGGCCCCCGGCGGGGGGTCGTCCGGGTCCGGCCTGAGCTAGTCGTGGAGATCGCCGTCGACGACGTGCAGGCGAGTGCCAGGTACCCGGGCGGCGTCACGCTGCGGTTCGCCCGGGTGCTGCGCTACCGGCCGGACAAGGACCCGGCTGAGGCCGACACCATCGACGCCGTCCGCGCCCTGTGGCCGGGCGGAGCCCTGGACGCTGCCGTCCAGCAGTAACCGGGCAGCCGGCCTGGTGTGGCTCAGCGAATCTGCCCGGCCAGGGATATTCCTGGCACACTAGGGCTGAACGTCATGCACTACCAGGACAGCGGCGGCAGGCACGGCCGAAGGGATAGCGACGAGTGCGAGCGGTATGGCTGGATGACGACGGCGCATGGCGCACCACGCTGCGCGGGCGGCAGGTACTTGCCGATCCGAGGATCAACAAGGGCACCGCGTTCAGCGACGAGGAACGGGCCTCCCTCGGCCTGGTCGGCCTCATGCCGGCCGGGCACCTCACGCTTGACCAGCAGGCCAGCCGCATCTACGCGCAGTTCCTCCGGCAGTCATCCGACCTCGCCCGCAATGTCCTGCTGAACGAATTGCACGATCGCAATGACGTGCTGTACTACCGGGTTCTGGCTGATCACCTCAGCGAGATGCTGCCGGTGATCTACACCCCGACGGTCGGCCAGGCGATCGAGCATTACAGCCACGAGTACCGGCGGCCGCGCGGGATCTACCTGTCTGTCGACGAGCCGGCCGAGATCGAGCGGTCGCTGCGCGCGTTCGGCCTGCGGGAAGACGACGTCGACCTGATCGTGGCCACCGATGCCGGGGCGCTGCTTGGCATCGGTGACTGGGGCGTGGGGGGCATGAGCATCGCCGTCGGCAAGCTGGCCGTGTACACGGCCGCGGCCGGCATCGACCCTGGCCGGTCGCTTCCGGTCATGCTGGACGTCGGAACCGACCGGCAGGCGCTTCTCGACGACCCGATGTACATCGGCAACCGGCATCCGCGGGTACCGGCCGACGAGTACGACGCGTTCCTGGCCGCCTTCATCGCCGCGGTCGGCACGGTCTTCCCGAAAGCGCTCCTGCACTGGGAGGACATGGGCGCGGCCAACGCACGCCGCCTGCTGACCCAGTACCGGGACAAGCTGCCCAGCTTCAATGACGACATCCAGGGCACCGGCGCGATCAACCTCGCCGCGGTGCTCGCGGCGGTGAAGGCCACCGGCACCGAACTGGCTGAGCACCGCACCGTCATCTTCGGGGCCGGCTCGGCCGGCACCGGGATCGCCGACCAGCTGACGGCGGCGCTGACCGCCGACGGTCTGCCCGCGCAGCGGGCCAGAGCCCGGTTCTGGGCGGTTGACCGGCACGGCCTGGTCGTGACCGGCGATGAAGGGCTTACCGCCGACCAGCGCAGATACGGCCGCGATCGGGCCGAAGTAGCAGACTGGCAGCGCGATCCGGTACTCGGCGGTATCCCGCTCGCCGAGGTCGTCCGCCGGGTGCACCCGACCGTGCTGATCGGCACCTCGGCTCGCGGCGGCGCGTTCACGCAGGAGATCGTCAAGGACATGGCGGCGCATGTCGAGCGGCCGGTGATCATGCCCCTGTCCAATCCGACTGAGCTCTCCGAGGCCCGGCCCGCCGACCTGATCGAATGGACCGGCGGCCGTGCTCTGGTAGCGGCGGGCAGCCCGTTCGCGCCCATCGACTACGCCGGGACCAGGTATGCCATCGGCCAGGCGAACAACGCACTGGTGTTCCCCGGCCTCGGGCTCGGCGCCATCACCGCGCGCGCGTCCAGGATCACCGACGGCATGCTGAGCGCCGCGGCCCATGCAGTGGCACGCCTGGTGGACGCCAGCACGCCCGGCGCCCCGTTGCTGCCCGAGATGGCGGCGCTGCGCGACACCTCACTCGCGGTCGCGGTCGCGGTCGCCGGGGCGGCCGCCGCCGACGGCGTGGCCGGCCGCGAACTCGCCGGCGACCTGCGGGACCGGGTAGCCGCGGCGATGTGGCAGCCGGTCTACCGCCCCGTCCGCCCGGCCTGACCGGCGGCGGGCCAGCCGCGGAACCCGGCGTCACAGCCGCGGGTCGACCGGCTCGCTCTCCAGCGCCAGCACGCCGAACACGCACTCGTGCACCCGGTAGAGCGGCTCGCCCGCGGCGAAGCGCTCCAGCGCTTCCATGCCCAGCGCGAATTCGCGCAGTGCGAGGGAGCGCTTGTGCCCGACGCTCCGGGAGCGCAGCCGGGACAAGTTCCGCTCCGCGCTGTACTCCGGTCCGTAGATGATCCGGAGGTACTCCGGTCCACGGCACTTGATGCCCGGCTGCACCAGGCCGCGGGGCCCCCGATGCACCACTTGGGCGGGCTTGACAACCATGCCCTCACCACCGGCCGCCGTCAGCAACTGCCACCAGGCGACCGCCGCCGCCTCGCTCGCGGCGTCGCCCAGCCGTACGGTAATCGCCGCAGTTCGCCGGAAGGTCCGGGCATCACGGTCACAGAGCCTGCCGATCAGCTCAAGGTGCCACGAGTGCGGGCGCAGCGCATGGACGCCCTGCTCGCCCGCGAGGATCTGGAAGGGTGCCAGCCGTAGGTCACTGACATCACTGACCCGCCAGCAGTAGCGCCGGTACGCCGCGGCGAACAGGGCTGCCTGAGCGCGCCGCTCGGTCAGGCAGCCCAGCAGGTCCGCGGCGTCCACGCCGCGTGCGACGGCCGTCTCGGTGAGCTGGAGGGCGGCCCTGAGCGCGGCCCCGGCTGCCGCCGCCACCGGCGCGTACTGGCTCCTGATGAGCTCTCCTGCCTTAGCCGACCAGGGCAGCAGCTCGCAATCGAGCAGCAACCAGTCTGTCTGGAGTTCCGCCCACAGGCCGGCCGCTTCGATCGCGCGGCCCACCCGCCGGAGCAGGTCGGCTTCGGTGGCCGGATCGCTGAAGAACGGCCGTCCGGTGCGGGTGAAGATGGCCCCGGCACTGGCCGCGGCCACGCCGAATCGCCGCTGCGCGGCCGCGCTGTCCGTGCAGACGACGACCACGGCGCGCGAGCCCATGTGCTTCTCCTCGCACACCGCCTCGGTGACCCCGGCCGACCGGTAAGCCGCCAGCGCCTCGGCCGGGTGCTCGAGCAGCCCGGGTTCACTGCTCGTGGTTGTCGGCGACATCGTCGGCGGCAGGTAGACCAGCCAGCGCGGGTCGATGGCGAACCTGCTCATGACCTCGAGCGCGGCCGCCGCGTTCTCGGCCCGGATCGTCACCGGCCCGCCGGCCAGCCGGGTGTGGATGATCCGCTTGCCGAGCACGTCACCGATGCTCAGCTCGGTCCGGCTGGCAGCGCCGGGCCGGTCAGGCGGCAGCTCGCCAGCAGACCCCAGCTCGCCAGCCGGGCTGACGCCGCCGGCCGGCCCGGCTGACCTGCCCGCCGGATCAGCCTCGCCGAGCGGCCTGGCAGGCTGGTAGTAGACCTGTCCGGCGGGCACGCTGACCAGCTCCCGCTCCGGATAGCGAAGCGCGGTCAGCTTGCCGCCGAAGACGCAGCCTGTGTCGATGCAGATCGTGCGGTTGACCCAGGTCGCCTCCGGCACCGGGGTATGCCCGTAGACGACGACGGCCGTCCCGCGGTAGTCCTGCGCCCACGGATACCTGACCGGCAATCCGTACTCGTCGGTCTCGCCGGTGGTGTCACCGTAGAGCGCAAACGCCCGCACGGCGCTGGATGCCCGGCCGTGCATCGCCTCGGGCAGCCCGGCATGCGCGATGACGAGCCTGCCTTCATCCAGCACGAGGTGCCCGAGCAGCTTGTCCATGAACTCGGCCGCCTGGCCGCCGAAGCCATCGGGGGACGCCGCGAGCTGGGCCAGGCTCTCGGCGAGGCCGTGGCTTCGCGTGACGTCTTTGCCGCGTAGCGCGCGGACCAGCTTGGCCTCGTGGTTGCCGGCCACCGACAGGCCGCTGCCTGTCGCGGTCATGCCCATCACGAGCTTGAGGACCGCCGGTGTCTGCGGGCCACGGTCTACCAGGTCACCGACGAAGACCGCGGTCCGCCCGTCCGGGTGGATGGCAGTGCTGCCGTCCGCGGCCACCTGGTAGCCCAGCTGGTCAAGCAGCAGCACCAGCTCGGAAAAACAGCCATGGACGTCGCCGATGATGTCGAACGGCCCGTGAGCGGACCGCATGTCGTTCCAGAGCGGTTCGCGCTGCACCGACGCGCCCGCGATGTCGGTCTCCCCGGACAGTACGTACACCCGATGGAAGCCCTCTCGCCGCAGGCCGCGAAGGCCGCGGCGCAACTGGTCATGCTGCTGACGCAGCACGTGCGGGCCGAAGGGCCGGTCCGGCCTGGCGGCGTTACGCGCCGCGCAGACCTGCTCCGGCACGTCCAGCACGATCGCGACGGAAAGCACGTGATGCTCCCGGGCGAGCGCAATCAGCGAGCGCCGGGCCTCGGCCTGCACGCTGGTGGCATCGATGACGGTCAGCCGGCCGGCCGCAAGCCGCTTGCCCGCGATGAACTGCAGGACCTCGAATGCGTCCTTGGTCGCCGACTGATCGTTCTCGTCATCGCCGACCAGGCCGCGGCAAAAGTCCGAGGAAATGACCTCGGTGGCGGAGAAGTGGCTGCGGGCGAAGGTCGACTTGCCAGACCCGGATATCCCGACGAGCGTCACCAGGCACATCCCCGGGATCTTCAGCACGTGGCCTGCGGTCGTCACCGGCGGAACACCGCCAGCTGACTCGGGCAGCCCGCAGCGGGATCCTCCGGACCTATGCCCGCCACGGTCACCTCGTAGCCGTACCGGCCCGCGACTGCCGCGGCCCAGTCGCCGAACTGCGCCCTCGTCCACTCGAACCGGTGATCCGGGTGCCGGAAGGCGCCCGGCGGCAGACCGTCGAACAGCGCGTTGTACTCGGCGTTCGGGGTGGTCACGACGACCAGCCGCGGCCGGGCGAAGCCGAAGACGGACAGCTCGAATGCCTCCAGCTTGGGCGCGTCGAGGTGCTCGATGACCTCGACCATCGCGGCAGCGTCGAAGCCGCGCAGCCGCTCGTCGGCGTAGGTGAGCGAACCGTGCAGCAGTTCGACCCGGCCACGCGCCCGTGGCGACATCTCATCCAGGTGCAGCGCAGCCGCGGCTGCGCCGAGCGCGTGCTGCGCCACGTCCATGCCGGTGACCTGCTGAATGTGCCCGAGCTTGAGTAGCGCGGCGATCAGCTTGCCCGATCCGCAGCCAAGGTCAAGTACCCGCGAGGCGCCGGATGCGGCAATGACCGCAACCACTGCGGCGATCCGCTGATCGTGCAGGCCGACCGACCGCTCGGCGGCTTCTTCGGCCGCATCGCTCGCCGCGTCGTCCCGTTCCGGATCCGCGGCCTCGTCAGCCGTCAGCCGCCGCAGCGCATCCGTGGTCAGCCGACGGTCATGGCGCAGGTAGCGCCGTGCGATCAGGTCCCGGTCAGGATGCTCGGCGAGCCACTGGCCGCCGCGCCGGAGCAGCTTGCCGACCTCGTCGCCGCCGACCCAGTAGTGCTTGTCGTCGTCGAGCACCGGCAGCAGCACGTACAGGTGCTCGAGCGCCTCCCGAATGGTCAGCGTTCCGGTCAGCGTGACTGCGAGGTACTGACTGTCTCCCCACTCGGGGAAGTGTTCATCCAGTGCGAGCGGCTCGGCGGTGATGTCGTAACCGAGCGGCCCGAATAGCCGCCGCAGCAGCGTGGCGCCGCCGCGGCAGGGCACCACCGGCAGCCCGATCTCCAGCGGCAGCGGGGTGGCCGCCAGGGCAGGCCGTTCTTTGCTCCGGCCGGACAACGCGGTGGCAAACAGGCGGCCGATCGCCACCGACATCAGCGAGGACGCCGCATACGGCCGGTCCGAAACATACCGCGCCAGGCTGAACTGGGCCTGATCGGGCCGACCGCGCCGGACCAGCCCGACCGGGTCAATGTCGAGCAGGACCGCAGCCTCGCACCGGTCTTCGGCGGCCACCGGGAAGATCACATGCGCGATACCGGCGCTCAACTCGGCGGTGTGGTGCCCGGACGGGTTCTTGTGCAGGAGATAGCCAAGGTCTGTCGCAGGCACGTAAGTGGTCGCGATGGTCAGGAGCAAAGCTTCACCCCGTCCGCGCGCCGAATCCACGCCGCCGTTGGCGGCAGCAGTCAGCGAGACACGCTAGCCGGCTGACTTCGCGGCAAGCGCAGTATTATTCGTCAGGCTCCGGCAGCCATTACCCTGGCCGCCGCGATCGCCGCCGCCCGGACCGCCGCGATGCCGGCCCGTCCGCTGGGCCAGTCCTGCGACAGCACGACGATGAGCAGTCCATGGCCGTCGCATTCGACGACGCCGATGCTGCCGACCATGAAACGACCGTGCAGCGGCAGGTAGCCGTCGGCGACAGCGTAGTGAGTGCGGTTCGTGGCTGCGGCCGGCACGCCCCAGCGCCGGGCTCCGGCCGTCACCCGTGCCATCAGGCCAAGCTCGTACGTGCGGTCGGCGGGAGCCAGCGCGGAATGGCTGGTTGCCAGGTCAGCCAGCAGCTGCAACTGATCGGCAACCGTCGTCCTGGTCATGCTCCACGCGCTGCCGGGTCCGGGGATCGTGTGCCGGAGCCGCAGCGCGCGGTCGCCCGCGGCGAGGCCCGCGCTCTGCCCGATCGCCTGCCAGAGCCTGCCCGCCGCGGCGCCGCTCCCGTTGTCGATCATCTCGGCCGCCAGGCCGGCATCAAGGTGGCTGAGCCGCCTGCCAGCCTGGTGATCCTGGTACAGCAAAGCGGCCAGGATGTCCGCCCCGGCGATACCGCCGGCATCGTAATGACTGGCCGCGCGGAACAGCGCCGTGGCGCCCGTCGCGGGGTCCGTTACGCCGACCGACAGCTGAGCCCTTCGTGTCCCGAGCGCGGCAAGCAGGGCAGCGGCCAGCCGAGCGTTGAGCGCCTTCGTCCGCAGCGCGGGCGTGGTTCCGGCGGGGAGCTTTCGCAGTCCGTGCATCCCGGCTGGATCCGTCCGCGTACTGGCGGCCACCGACTGTCCCAGTGCCGAACCCGGGCCTGATCTGGCAGCCAGCACGCTGACTCCGACGACAAACGCCGCCATGAGGGTGAACGTGACGATGAACGCCAGCCGTTCGGCCACGCGCAGGCTCCCGGCATGGGCAGGCGCCCGCCTCACTTCGAACTCCGGAGCACAGCTTCCCCCGCTTGCCCGTGTCACCCCGTCCAGGTGCGCCTTGCGTACTGCCGCTGCGTTTGCCGCTGTTCGGTCGCTTTAGCAGTGTCAGGTACCGACGGAGGTTTATCGATTAATTTCCCCCGCTATTTTCAAGCTATTGACCACACGACAATAGCAGTGGCCCGAAATAGCTCTCTGGCTCCCCTGAGCAGGGTATTGAAACCGTTATACGTTCGGCCCGAGCGCAGTCGAGAATAGTTGTCAGGGCATTTACCGTTTTCCGCCGGACTATTACCTGGCCCGGCCGGCATTGCCGTCGGCAGCCGCCATACTGCCTCTCGACAGATGCGGCATGGGGCGCGACCGGCTTGGTACTGGCCGCAGCGCCGGCCGGCCGGGGCTACCCTGGGCACGTGTCATCTCCCGCCGAGGCCGGCCTGCGGCCACCCCGATCCGTTGCAGCTGCGGTAGGCCGGGTCAGGCAGGCCGACAGTATCTGGTGGCTCGTCCTGGTGGCGGCTGCCTTCACCGTGGCACAACTCGCGGTTGTGGTGCCGAGGCTCGGGCTGAGCTGGGACGAGACCGTCTACATCAGCCAGGTCAGCGTTCACGCCCCGGCCGCGTACTTCGACCCGGCGCGAGCGCGCGGGATTCCGCTGCTGGTCGCGCCGGTCACGCTGCTCACATCGTCGGTCCTGGCGCTGCGGATCTACCTGGCCATTGCCTCCGGCGTAGCCCTGTTCCTGGCGTTGCTGTGCTGGCGCGGCCTGCGGCCGGCCTGGCAGCTTGCGCTCGCCGGGGTAATGTTCGCCGGGCTGTGGACCACCCTGTACTACGGCCCGCAGGCCATGCCGGATCTGTGGGTGGCGTTCAGTTCGCTGGCGGCCGTCGGGTTGTTCCTGCGAGCCGTTGGCGCTCAGGCTGGCACAGAAGCCGGTGCTACTGAGGCCAGCGATTCGCCAGCGAGGCCGGCCCGGTGGGGTGCACTGACCGGACTCGCCGTGTGCATGGCGATCGCTGCGCTGGTCCGGCCGGGCGATGCCCTGTACCTGGTCGTGGCACTGTGTGTCGCGGCCATCGCGGTACGGCCGTGGCGGCGCTGGCAGGTGCTCGCGGCCGTCATTGGCGGCTCCGCAGCCGGCGCCGCCGAGTGGATCATCGAGGCTTACGTCAGCTTCGGCGGGCCGCTGAACCGGCTGCACGAAGCGAGCGCCGAGCAGAACGGCTTCGGTTTGCATCTCGGCTTCTGGGACGAATTGAAAGCCGTCAACGGCCCGACGCTCTGTCGGCCGTGCACGGTAGGTTTCCGGTTTCCGGAGTTGAGCCTGTGGTGGCTCGCCTTGCCGGTCCTGGTCATCCTCGGCGGCTACGCCGCTCGCCGCTCCGGACGGCTCGCGTCCTCGGTGCTCGCCTCGGCGTGCGGCTTCGCCCTCGCCTTCCAGTACCTGTTCCTCATCGACTATGCGGCCCCCCGGTTCCTGCTGCCCGCGTACGCACTTGCCGCGATCGGCGTCGCCGACGCCATCGGCGGGCTGCTGACCGGCATCCAGCGCGACTTGCGCGCCCCGGCCACCTTGCTGGTCGCCGTCGTTCTCGGCGTCCAGCTACTGATCCAGGCGACCGTGCTCGAGCATCAGGTCACTGAGAAGGTCAGCTTCTTCGGCGACTACACCCGCATCACCGCCGACCTGCGGTCACTCGGCATTCGCCCGCCTTGCCTGATCAAGGGAAAACAGGACATTCCGGTCGCGTTTTACGCTGGCTGCGCATCGGCCCCGGGGTTCGCCGTCGGGCAGAAAGCTACCGAGCCCGTCGCAGTGCTGGTGACGCCCGGCCAGCCGCCGCCGGCTTACGCTCGCGGCTGGACCCTGCACGTGCTGCCCGGCATCCGGTCCAAGTTGCTGGCGGCGAACGCCTATATAGCGCCCCGAGGTTAGGCCCGGGGTAGGCCCGCGGGTTCCCGCCTCTCCGGGAAGCCGGGTATCTCAGCTATCCGGCCGGCCGGTCCAGGTACTCAAGGGCCACTCGCAGGTTGCTCTCCCGCGGGTCCATCGAGTCGAGCGTCAGCTTGTCGTCGGCCCAGGGGGCGAATTCCTCTCGCCGTCGCTGCACGTCTGCCCACGTCGGCTCGCGGAATCCCGCGATACCGCGAGAGCGGCGTTCGAGCCTGCCCCGGTGCTCGCCGGGATCGGAGCAGCGGACCTCGATGAATCGCAACTCGGTGTTCAGCCAGCGGGCTAGATCGCGCCACTGAGCCCTGGCTTCCTCCACCGCATTCACCACGTCGACGACGACGTCGTGGCCGAGGCTGATCTGTTCCGCGGCGAGAGCCTCCACGACCAGGTAGGCGGCAAGCCCGGTGGGCTCGGACTGGCTGACCCCGGCCCGCCACATCGCCGCCTCAGCCGGATCGACCGACAAGACCGCGCACCGCAGCGCACGGGCGAGATCCTCGGCAACGGCACTCTTGCCCGAGCCGGGAAGCCCTGCGAGCGCGATCAGCACTGCAGCAGCATGTCACAGCGCTCTAGCAGCCGCCGCAGGCCCAGGCGTCAGCCACCATCCGGCGAAGACCGTGCTCAGGCCGCCAGCCGAGTTCGCGGCCGATCCGCTCAAAGGACGCGACCAGCACTGCCGGGTCGCCGGGCCGCCGCTCAGTGATCTTGACCGGGATATCCAGCCCCGTTTCCTCCCGGCACGCTGCCAGTACCTCGAGGTTGGAGTAACCGGTGCCGGAGCCGAGGTTGTAGATCTTGTGCTCAGCCGGACTGCATGCGCCCAGCGCGAGCAGGTGCGCGGCGGCGAGGTCGCCGACGTGAATGTAGTCACGGATGCAGCTTCCGTCGGCCGTCGGGTAGTCGTCACCGAATATGCTGACCGGCCCTGACTGGTTCCGCGCGATCTTGAGGATGTTCGGGATCAGGTGCGTTTCGACGGTATGCCGTTCCCCGAGCCAGCGGCCGCTGGCGTCCCGGACCGCGCCCGCCACGTTGAAGTAGCGCAGGCTGACGGCCGCCAGCCCGTGCAGCCGGGCGTACTCGGTGAGCGCGGTGTCCACGGCCAGCTTCGATGCTCCGTACGGGCTGGTCGGCCGCGGCCTGGCAGTCTCGCCGATCGGGATGGCCTCCGGCTCGCCATAGACCGCTGCCGTCGAGGAGAACACGATGGCCGGGACTTTGGCCGCGCTCATGGCGTCGAGCAGCGCGAGCGTGCCGCCGAGGTTGTGACTCCAGTACAAGCCGGGGTCCGCGACCGACTCGGCCACCAGCGACCTGGCGGCGAAGTGCAGCACCGCGTCGGCACCCTCGGCCAGCAGCGCCGGCGCGTCGGCACGCAGGTCTCCGCGCACGAAACGGGCGCCGGGAGGGACCGCGTCGGCATGCCCGGTCGACAAATCGTCCAGGATGGTGACCTGGTGGCCCGCCGCCGCAAGCTGCGCCGCCACGACGCTGCCGATGTAGCCCGCGCCGCCGGTGACGAGCAGCTTCATGCGCTCTCCGTTGTTAGTCACCCGGAGAGGATACTTGGGCCAGGGTCGGCCGGCCACGAGGATGCTCAGCCGCCGCCATGAAGCCAGCTGTCCAGCTCGGCCCGGCTGGGCGGATCAGCCCCTTCGCAAGCCGCCACCGGTCAGTTGCCGGTGTAGGCGGCGAGATGCTTGCCGGTGAGCGTCGAGCGGGTGGCGACCAGGGCCGCGGGTGCCCCCTCGAAGACGACGGTTGGCCAGGATCTTCGTGCGCAGCGCGGAGCCGTTGGGCGCCTGGCCCAGCGCCTGGGTGAACAATCCGATCGCGCGCTCGTACTCTCCGTGGCGGGCGGCGAGCATCCCCTCGATGTTCCGCAGCCCCGCGACCTGCGCCGCCCCGTCCCGTTCGACCGGGACCAGCAGCCGTGCGGCGGGAGCACGCAGCCCCAGGAAGTCCAGCAGCACCGCGAGGCGTGCCCGCTCCTCCGCTGTGCTGGCCTCCGCCGGGCCGGGCTGGGTGAGATCGAGCTCGCCCGCCTGGCGGGCAAGGTCGTCCAGCTCGGCCACGGTCGCGCCGCTGGCGACGGCTCGCTCAGCGGCCTGCGTTACGTCGCCGATCATGCCGGCCCGGAATCGTCCATGACGTTGCTGACGAGCTTGTTGAGGACCTCGATCTTGAACGGCTTGACGTCAATTCCGTCCAGGGTCTCGCTCTTCCGCAGCTCGTCGAGGGCCGCGATCAGTGAGAACGCGTCGGCGATGCGGTCATCGGCGGACCGCGTCGCCGGGGACGCCTGAACGGCCCGGGATGTCGGCCGCACCGGCTCCAACGCCGTGGCCGAGGGCGGCAGCATGCCCATGAGCAGGTGATCGGCACCGAAGCAGTCGAAGCGGCGGAAGACCTCGTCGATCGTGGCGGCGAACAGCACCGTAGTGGCGCGCGGCGCCGCCTCGTCCGGGTACTGCTCCAGCAGGATGCCCAGCAGCATGCGCCGCTCCGGCGGCTCGCTGCGCTGAATGGGGCTACCCGAGTAACCCGCGTAGTCCCCGACCGGCTGTGCGCAGCGGAGTTGCATCGCCTCAACGGTGCCGCCGCCGACGATGGCGTACTCGGCAGGCGCGTGGGTGATATCGCCGGACAGCAGTGCGTGGCTGAGGCTGGGCCGATAGGGGTTCTTCCACAGGTCGCGGGCCGCCGGCCGGTCAGGCTGCAGCAGCGGCGGGCAGTCCACCGATGGGGGGATCTCGATGTCGATCACCGCCAGGTCGGCCTCCGGCGAGCGCCGGTAGACGCGACCGGGCACGGTCTCACCGCCGACGAAGGTGATCTCGACGCCGTCGACGCCGGGCGCCGCGCTGCGCAGGCAGTGCAGGGCAGTCAGCGCATGGCACCGGGTCAGCAGGAAGCCCGCGCCAAGTCGCCTGCCCGCCTGAGAGATCACCACCCAGTAGTCGTCACCTGTCATGCCCTTGACCGTCAGCCATGTTCAATCGTGATCGTGACCTCGATCGAGGCTTCCGCTGACATCTTCGACAGGATGACGCCCGCCTCGGCGGCGAGGGTAAGGCCGAATTTCGCCTCGATGCTCTTCACTTTCCAGGCGGAATCCGTGTGCTCCACCTTGGCGGCGGAGGACTGGATAATCTCGGTGGCCTCCGAGACCGCCGCCTCGATGTCTTCCCGGCGGTCCTCAAGTAGGGATGTTGTGCGAGTTCGCGCGCTGATCTGCCGGGTTCCCGCCGAGTCGAACTGCACCGTTTCGATTAGGACCTTAGCGTCAGCCATTAACCCGCCCCTTTTCCCCTCCCGAACGCCGTGTTCCTCGATGGTAGACCGCTCGGGGAGCGGCGGTCTTCACTTCATCATCCGCTTTTGCCGCTCACCGGGTTCCGAACCCCAAAGGTGCCGCTTGGCGGGGGGCAGTAGCAGTGCAGCAGCAGCGTCGCCGTCACCCCGAGCCGAACAGGTACACCGCCTCGATGCCGTCAAGCCCGGCGAACTCCTCGGCGACTACTTGCCTTAGCCCAAACGACCGCAGCAAGCAGCTCGGTCAGCGGGCCGGTCAGCGGCGACTCCGCAGTTGTCGCCAGCCTGGTACTGCCAAGGCGCCGCGACGACACCACGCCCGCCTCGGCCGCCCGGGCCATCTCCCGCTGGCCGACGACACAAACGCCCGGCCCGGCCCGCGAGCTCGGTCGGCGACCACTCCCGGCCGGGCGACGACAGCGCCAGGGGTCAATTGCTCGGTACGCAAGCACGGCCCGCTCGCCCACGCTCGGTCTGTACTGCCGCTACGCGGGGCCGACTGCCGGTTCAGGCCGAAGCCCTTGGACGGCCCCGATGAAGACCGGCACGCAAGCTCGCGTACGACGGCAAGCTCCGGCACGCTGCTGCCAGGGCAAGGCCAGCCACCGCCTGATCGGCGCTGGCGGGCGGCGCTCCGGTGAGGAACGAGCCGACGTTACGATCGCCGCTGAAGACACGGTAGTAGGTCTGGTCCTCGGCGGTGACGAACGACCGGATCGGACCATTCATATAGGGAACATGATCCCCGGCTTGAAGCGCAAGCTGCTCCGGTGCCGCTGAAAGCGCCGCTGCTGCTTCTGGGGCAACACACGCACCCGGTGCGCAAAACGGACACGAGACAGCTTGACCTAGCCGCTCACCTGCGGAAACAAGCCGGTCAGCCCTGACGTGAACGAGGGCCGTTTGGGAAATCGCCCAGACGCGATTTCCAGTTGCGGGACAGCTCGCCGCTGACGCGATCCCGGCCCACGCACAGCTAGACACGCGCAGACCACACCGACAACTAGCGCCTGCTGCTAGAACTCCATGCGATCCGTCAGATCGCCCCGATCGAGCATCATCTTCCCTTCGGGAGTCCGCCCGACCGGGCCGAGTTCCGTGACTTCGACGTCGCGGATCGACATCGGTCCAGGGCTGGACCCATGCCGCGTCGCGTGAGCAGCAACCGCGATGGCGATGGCCTTCTCCCGGGACAGCCACGTGACAACCAGGTACGGAATCGCCTGCCCGCTGTTCGTCCGCACTGTCACGCGGAAGCGGCTCGGCCAGTTTCGCTCGCCGCTCACGCCCGCAGGCTCCCTGCTGACATGATCATGGATGCCGCCCGAGTATGGCCATTACCCACCGCGAAGTCATGGGCGGTCAGACCGTCGCGCCGACGAGCCGTGCCATCGGCCCCGGCAGCGAGAAGTTTCTTCACGACCTTCAGATGCCCGTGCTGGGCGGCGAACATCAATGGCGTCGATCCCTCGTGATCGCATTGATTGACGTCAGCCCCAGCGCGCACCAAGAGATCCAACACGTTATCGTGACCGGCCTTCGACGCATACATCAGCGCCGTGAACCCGTCATCATCACCGGCATCCAGCTCAGCGCCGCGCTGAATCAAGTCACTGACCAGTTCGGCGGCGCCCGCGTATGACATCGCCATGAGCGCGGTGCTGCCGCCGCCACGCCGGGCATCAGGATGCACCTCCGGGCTCCTGACCACCCGGAGGCCCGCGTCAGCGATCCTCGCCAGAGTCGCCGCGGCGATCACGGAACCTTCCTCGCTGCTGACCAGGATCGAACCGTCCTCAGCTCGCAGTTCTTCGAGCACGTGCTCGAACTCTGGCAGCGTCACCCATCGCGAACGGCCTGAGACCCCATCTACCGTCAGGATTCCGCCATCGTCAGCGACGTGGACGTAAAGTACTGGCTGATTCATGACTACCAATCCCACGTATACGGCAGGTAGAACTCGTAAGCTCTCGCGATCACCTGATCTTGCTCCATCGCGAACCACGGACTCGTCGGATTCGGCCAGTTAGCCCGGCCGGGCGCTGCTCCGATGTCGATGACGCCACGGCCCTGGTTCATCATCTCGTTGACCCAGTAGCGGTTATGGGCGAGGGATTGCGCGTCGTTCGCGAACGTCGGGGGCTGATACCAGTCCGCACCCAGCTTCTGCGCGGCCGGTATCACACGCGCCTGCATGGCTTCGCCGATGACTACGGGGCGATCGGCGGAAACCCGCACACCCAGGTCAGTCGCCACCCCGTTCGCATCAACGATGAACCTCGGAGCTGCCCCGGCTGCTTCTGGGGCGAAGACTGCGGCGGGCCTGGCCAGGCGGGCATCGCGTCCCGGGACCGTCCGGCTCGCGGGCGCCGTGACCGCCGTCGGGAAGAAGGACAGAGCGGCGGTAGCGGTATGCGGACGGGTCGTAGCCGCGCCGGCGGCACCAGGCTCCGCCAGGGCGCACCCGAGCAGGACCACCAGGGCCAGCACCAGCCCGGTGACGAGCACCCGGCGGCCCGGCAAGCACCTCACCTGCCGACCGTAGAACCTCACGACCCCGGATGGCAGCCATTCACCGAAGCGGTCGCCGAGACCGCTCAGCAAACCTCGCCGACCCGCAGCAGCGCGTCCCGGGAACGGGGTGTACTGCGCGTCTTCGGCCTGGCTGCCAGCCGCGCCTTCCTGGGGCCTGCGACATCACCTGACATGGCCCGGCCCGTTCGCCCGGGCGTGACGGCATGGCCGATCATTATGCCGATCATTATGCCGATCGCAGTTGCCGTGGGTGGTGCCTGCCGCGGCTGTCTCCCGGGCTGGACGACGGGTGGCTACCCGGAGCGCTGACATGTCCGTTCACGGGCGTCCGGCACGCATCTGACCAGGCACGACAGACACGTCCTCATCCTCACCCAGGACCTGCACATCCGCATCATCGCCAAGGCAACCGGCGAACTCCTCCGCGAACTCACCCTCGACCCCAGCCGCGACTACCAGCCCACCGGAAACAAAACCCGCCGTCCCAGACAAGAAGACACACCCTGACCAGCGTGGGTTCACGGTGTCCTCGATGTCTTGAGAGATCACAGTGGCGGTGGAGGTGGGATTTGAACCCACGGAAGGGTTGCCCCTTCACACGCTTTCGAGAACTGCGCCCGCCCGTCCGCCGCAGCCCGGGACCGTTCCCCACCTGCACGAACACGCCGGGCGCGTACCCCGGCGGACAGTCCCGGCCAGGGGTGAATGAGACCAAAACTGAGACCACGCCCCGCGCCGCCGCCGGCCCGGCGGCCGGCCCGCTGGCGGGTGGTGCCCGGTGAGCGTCGAGGCGATCTCCTGGGCGCTGAACCTGGCCTCGGTCCCGGCCGGCCGGGACGGCCAGCCGTCCAGTCCGTGCAAATTTGTCCTGGTGGGCCTGGCGAACCATGCCGGCCCGGACGGGACGGCGGCGTTCCCGTCGGTGCGGACGCTGATGCGCTATACAGGCCTGGCCGAGCGGACCGTCCGGGCCTGCCTGGCACGGCTGGATGCCGCGGGCGTCATCAGCCCGTGCGACCCGGCGATCATCGCCGCCCGGATACGGCGCGCCGACCGGCGGCCGAAGGGCTGGGACCTGAACCTGACCCGGATCCGCGCCGATCTCGCTGATGCCGAGATCGAGGTGCTGGAGCGGCAGTTCCCCGGCCTGGCCGCCCGGATCACCGCCGCCCAGGCCGACCACACCACTGTGCCGGATGACGGGGTGCACGCGCCGCACCCCATCCAGGTTGTGGATAGCCCGGCTGACGGGGTGCAGGAGGCGCACCCTGTACCGGGCACGGCTGAACCCCTGGACGAACCCCTCCGAACCCCTCCGAACCCCTCCGCTGAACCCCGCCGAACCCGTCGGCCAGGAGGGGTTCAGCAGTCGATGCCAGCTACCGTCCGCCCAGCTCACCTCGCACGCCAGGGGTTCACCGGGGTACTCAGGGTTCCCTGGGCCGAACCAGCAAGCAGTCCCGGGCAGCCGAAGCCGCTCATCCGGCCGACCAGACCACGCCCTCGTCACTACCCGTCACCACAATCCAAGACAGGAGACGCATTACGATGACCACCTCGCCCGCTGTAGCCACCGCAAAGATGCTCCCGCCGCCCCGCGCCGCGGAACTGGCTGACGAGCAGTCCCCGGCCGCGCTCACCGCGCAGCGACTGCCGTCGCACACAGCCCCGCAGCTGTACCGCATCCCGGACGTCATGCGGTTGCTGTCTATGAGCAGGACCGTTATCTACGAGCAACTCCGTACCGGCCGCCTCCACTCCGTCCGCCAGGGCCGTGCCCGCCTCATCACCGCCGCCGCAATCGCCGACTACATCGCCCTGCTCGAATCCGAAGCCAGAGAGGACCTCGCCGGATGACCAGCCGGCGCAGCAGAGGAGACGGTGGCCTCCACTGGGACGCACGCCGCCAGCGCTGGATAGCAACAGCGAGTCTCGGTTATGGGCCGGCCGGCAAGAGGATCACCAGGCGCGGCAGCGGCAAGACGAAGACCGAGGCCAAGAACAAGCTCAAGGAGGTACTACGCGACTACGACGACGGCCTCGCGATCGCCCCGTCTGACTACACCGTCGCGGATGCCGTCAACGACTGGCTGGCCTACGGACTCAGCGGACGTGACGCCCGCACTCTCGATCTCTACACGCAGCAGTGCCGAAGCCACATCCTGCCCGCTCTAGGCGCCCGTAAGCTCCGCGACCTCACCGCGGCCGATGTCGAGAAGTGGCTAGCGGCCAAGGCCGCAACGCTCAGCACGCGGACGCTGCAGATCTTGCACTCATGCCTGAACCGCGCGATCAAGCGCGCGATGGCACGTGACAAGGTGAAGCGGAATGTCGCCGAACTGTGCTCCGTCCCGAAAGGCCAGCCAGGCCGCACGTCCAAAGCCCTGACAATGGCGCAGGCCGAAGCGGTCCTCCGAGCCGCCGAGGGCACCCGGATGCACGCCTACGTCGTCCTGTCGCTCCTCACCGGAGCTCGCACCGAGGAACTCCGGGCACTGACCTGGGATCACGTCGACCTCGAGGGAAGGCCAGATGCGGTCCCGCCCGTACCGCCCTACATCGCCGTCTGGCGATCGGTCCGGACCGGGGGAGACACCAAGACCCGCAAGTCCCGGCGAACTCTCGCCCTTCCCAGACGCTGCGTGGACGCTCTGCGGCACCAGCGCGAAATGCAGGATCTGCAACGCGCCGCGGCCGGCGCCCGCTGGCAGGAGCACGGCCTGGTCTTCAGCTCGGCCGTCGGAACGATGCTCGACCCCGCGGACGTACGACGAGACTTCCGCAAGATCCTCAATCTGGCAGACGGAATGGCTGCACGTGACTGGACTCCCCGCGAACTGCGGCACAGCTTCGTTATCTGTACCGCGTTTTCGGCCCGAGGCACGCCGGAATCCGGGGCTTGCCGCATCGTGCCTCATGAGCATCCGGTACTCGGTGAGGTACGTGCTGCAGGGCCGGTACCAGGGTCTTTCTCTCTTCGATGCTGCTTTTGACCTTACGTGGCTCACGTGCCTCGGTTCCGAAAATGGGCATCTACCAGGCACTTTGCGAAGTCCAGTACAGATAACGGCGG
>DAHVAR010000010.1 GCA_027314515.1 Actinomycetota bacterium | reverse complement strand
GGTGCGTGACTTCGGCGCAGCCCGAGCTCAGTCGGCCGCAGCGTATGCGGCGTTCTTCCACGCGATGCTGGACGCCGGGGTCTACCTGCCGCCCTCGCCCTTTGAGGCTTGGTTCCTGTCGGCTGCGCACGACGACGCGGCGCTAAGTCAGATCGAGGCTGCGCTGCCTTCGGCGGCAGCCGCCGCGGCTGCTGCCCTCGCTTAGCGCGGATTTCCGTGCAGCTTATTCGGCCCTGGTTAGCTGAACTCGAAGTGCAGCCGGCGGCCATGCCACCAGGGGAACCGTGGTGTCGGGGGGCAGACTGGCCTGGCGCAGGACGGGTGAGTAGGCACGCCGGTCGATGCGCACGGTGACGGTGTCGCCGGCGGTGGTGATGGTGCCGGAGCTGTCAAGGAATCGCCGCTGGAGGGTGGCGGGGGTGGCGGCGGCGTAGCCGGCGCCGAGCCGGGTGCGGAACGCGGCGAGCAGGGCCTGGGCCAGGACGGCGAGCATGATGTCCAGGTCGGCGTTGGGGTTCACGGTCGAGGACAGGGCGTCGGCGCAGAACGCGCGGATGATCTCGGCCAGCCGCTGCTCGATGGTCATCCGCCGGGCGTACTGGCTGACCAGGTGGCGGATGGTGGCCTGCTGCTCGTTGGTGATGATCACGGTGGGGGCGTCGCGGCCCAGGCCGGTGACCACCAGCTGGCGGACGGTGCCGGGGTAGCTGGTCAGGCGCACGGCTTTGTCCTCGTGCGCTTTGGGTTTGTTGTGCGGGCCGGGACGGTCCAGCGTGATCGTCTTGTAGTCCCTGGGGGTCAGGCTGTTGATGTGGCGGATCAGGGCCGGTGAGCGCATCCGCAGGGTGAGGAACTTGATCCCGCGGGCGTCGAGCTCGCCGAGCACGGCCTGGGTGGTGACCTTCTGGTCCATGACCAGCATCGCCGGGTCTTTCCCGCTGACGGCTTTCCAGTGGTCGCAGAATGCGATGACCTCGCGGTGCTGGGTGGCCTTGGAGGCGTCGGCGCTGGCGTAGACCAGGTTGTGGGTTTGCGAGTCCTGCGCGAAGAACGTCAGGACCGACCGGGCCCGCTGGGACCGGGTGGGCACGTAGTGCTTTTCCAGGGCGGGGTCGTGCCCCCAGTGCATGATGGCGTGGAAGTCCAGGTCGAACACCGCCTCCTGTGCTGTCGCCAGGCCTTTGCCGATCAGCTGCTTGTCGAGGGCGGCCAGGAACGTGCGCTGGTGGTCGTGACTGAGCCGGTAGGAGTAGTCGGTGAGCGCGGTCTTCTTCGGCAAGATCGCCAGCCCGGCGAACAGCGCGCTGGCCGGGTCGTCGAGCAGGTCATCGACGTGGGACACGCGGCGGGTGGCGGTCAGCTTGAGGGCGAGCAGGCTCAGCAGCCAGGACACGGCGGGGATCACTTCGGTGCCCGGGTAGCCGGCCGAGCGGGCCAGGGCGGGCAGGTCCAGGGCGACCAGGTCGGGGACGGCCAGCAGCAGCCCGGCCAGCCGGGTATCAGCGCGCTCGGGGAACGTGGCGAAGTCGATGACCCGGGCGCGGGGCAGGCGGGTGTCCCGGCCGGCGGTGGCCGGGCTGATGCTGGCCTCGGGCGCCGGGTGGCGCAGCAGCCGGCCGAAGCCCTCCTCGGCCAGGATCTGCCCGACCCCGGTGCGGTTGAGCGGCGTGCCCCCGGCCGTCAGCCGGGAGGAGATCTCGTGCACCGACAGGCCCTGCCGCCGCAGTGCGATCACCCGGGCGCGGGCGGCGTCCTTCTTCGGCGCGCTCCCGGGGCCGGGCTTGCCCGGTGGGGCGAACAGGCGCAGCTGCCCGGCCCGGAAGTCGCGGATCAGGCTGGCCATGCTCGCGCGGGTATAGCCAACCCGCGCGCCGGCCTGCGCGACGGTCAGGTCCTCGGTGAAGTAGGCGCGCAGCGCCTCGTAGCGGCGCTGGTTCGGCTCCGCGGGGCGGGTGAAGTACGCACGCCCGGGGGCCGGTTGGGCTGCCATGACGATGGTCTACCAGAGCCAGTGCACGAGGTAGCGGTAACTCCGGCAAGGGGCGTGTCTCCGCTGTGTGGCGCGTTGACGCTGCTCAGGCGGCCATGACAGCGGCGCGGACGGCGGACCTGGTGATGTAACGTGTTAATAACAGTTATGAGCTGCTAGCGAGATTGCATCTAATCCAGCCTCCTGCCCTTCACGAGCCGCAAACAGAGCAGGGCACATCAGGGCTGCTCAGAGCGGCACAATCAGCACTGGCAAGGCCGAAAGCCCGCCCGAGAAGAGGCCAGATTATTCAGCGCGGAAGTCCGCGTTAGGCATCCCGCACGTCCACTCTGCGGGTAAGCATCCTGCCCTGACTAACGCCAGGTCAGGATTTGCGGTCAACTTGGCTTGCGGTCTTGTTAGGCTTCGGCCAGGCTCAGGGCGCCGCTTGGCACGTGGAGCCAATTGCGGCAACCTGGCCATGGGTCAGCAGCCGCGAGCCGTCGGCCCTCCGCTGCCTTCCGAGTCTCGAACGGGCAGGACAAACTCACGGGAAGGACGCCAGATGAAGTGGCGGCATAAGCTCGCGATCGGTACCTCAGTCGTAGGGGTGGTAGTCGTCTGGGGAGCAGGGATTCAGGCGACCGCTCCGGCCGTGGGCGCGCCTGCAACAGCTGCGCGAGTCACGCTGTCGGCCGCACGAGGCATACCGAGACCGCCCAGAGGTAGGCCGGCCTTCGATGCTACGTTCCGCGGGCGGCGCCTCGACACCAGGATTTGGGACACTTGCTATCCGTGGAGTCCCAACCCCAACCGCGGCTGCCGGAACTTCAGCAATCGGCGAGAGGCCGAGTGGTACCTGCGGTCACAGGTCAGGGTTTCCGGCGGTGTCGTGAGGCTCATCGCACGGCGGATGAGGACCATTGGTACTACGCCGACCGGGCAGCGTGAGGTATACGGCTGCCGCTCCGGGATGATCACGAGCTATCCCGGATTCAGGTTCAAGGACGGTTTCGTTCAGGTCGTGGCGAACATCCCGCACGCCAACGGGCTGTGGCCGGCGTTGTGGCTGTCCGCCGCGAACCTGACGTTCCCGCCTGAGATCGATATAGTGGAAAGCTGGGGCGCGCATGGCAGGCCGGGAAGCTACTATCACGCGGTCGGCGGACAAACCCCCCATGCGGGGTACTCACCCTGGATGACCCGCGGCTGGCAGACGTACTCGCTGTCGTGGACTAGGTACCGGCTCAGGTTCTGGGTCGGCAGCAAGCTAGTCCTGACGGTCAGGAAGAACGTCCCGCATCAGCGAATGTACTTCATTGCGAACCTTGCTGAGTACCAGCCTGCCAAGCGCGGATACTGCACCGGTCAGATGCAGATCAGGTCGGTCAAGATCTGGAGGGGCTGAGCCGGAACTAAGAAACTCCGGACCCGGGCGCCTCGGGGTACTGCCACGTCACGGCAGTGCCCCGACGCGCCCTTGAAGCTGCGGCAGAGGCCGGCGAGAGTGATGGCGCCAGCGCGGCCCGCCAGAGCGAGAACTTGCCGTAGCCGAAGGCGACGCCCGACCCAACCACGACTGGCACGATCGCGGCGGGCAGGGTCCGCGGTCGCGCGCCGACCTTGCTCTCAAGGAACAGGCGATCGCCCGGACTGCACCGCCAGGAACCGCCCCGGGTCGCTACCGGCCACCCGACAAAATACTCGCCTTCCTCGAAGCCCTCTGACAACAAATATGCCGAGTGCTTCACCGTGTGCAGTCTCAGAGGTCCGGAAGTTCGGACCTCACGGGTGTTAAATCTGCTTCGCCTCCGGGTGCCTGCGGGTGCAGGCATGCAGCGCGGCTCCGACTCAAGTCCGCAGCTCACGGCGCTACGCACCTGGCGGCAGATTTAAGAAGCGACGCATAGCTGCCGCTTGCAAGGATCCGCAGGTCAGGCGGCCTGCCGCCAGGCTACTTCCGGACATCTGAGTCTCCTGAACAGGAACGACACGGTGAGCTCGGCATAATCCTCTACGCGGCATAGTCAGCGTTATGACGAATTCGGCATAACGCTGAAAGGCGCCCGCTGGGTTCGGAGGGAGGCTGCACGGAAAAGGCCGGAGTTCACACTAGGTGAACCCCGGACCTCGCCGCGCAGCCCACCCTGTCCACGAGTCGCCGGCCACCACGCATCAGTACCTCGAAGCCGACCTCGCGGCCAAGCAGGCCGCGCTCAGCCAGTTGCCCGAGCCGGCAGCGGCCGTAGTGCCGTTCAAGCCCGACGACGACCTGCTCGCCTTCCTCGAAGGACTGTGACTATGTGCAGTACCAGGCAACCAGCAGCGGTGCCAGGCTGCTGACGCCTCAGCTCCTGCCAGCAAAGACGAACCGGCCCGCGGCGTCTCTTGCTGGCAGGCTGCGCATAACCAGCGGCTGAGCCGAATAGGTGAAGTCCGCGACCAGCAGCCGGCCCGGCCCGGCCGGCCGGAAGTCACGGCCGACCAGGTCAGGATGCCGCGGGTGAGTGTTGTCGGGCACGGTCGTGCGCACCTTGCGCCGGCCCCGGCTGCGGCCCCGCCAGCCGTTGACGCGCATCAGCCGCTCGATGGTGCACCGGGCCACCGTGATGTCCTGGCGGCCCAGCCAGCCCCAGATCTTCACCGCCCCGTACAGCGACTCCGGCCTGCGCCGCCCCCGGCTATCGGGCTCGAACACCGCCCGCAGCAGCCCGGTCAGCCACTCATCACGCCGGGCCCGCGCCGACGGCGGCCGCCGCCGCCACGCATGGTAGGTCCGCGGGGAGATCGCGATCCCGTGCCCGCTCGGCGCCCCGGCAGCACGGCACCACCCCGAACCGGCCCGCCACCGACGCGATGAACGCGCAGACTACCGCCGCAGGGGGTCTGCTTCCCGGGCGTTATCTCCAGCCTCAGCTGAGGTGTCTTTAGCGTCCGCCACGGGTCCTTCTCTTGGCCGGGACGGCAGTCTGGTTGTGGTTATCTCCTGCCTTGTCCATGACGTTGTTTAAGGAGGAGACGATGCTCGTGCA
>DAHVAR010000006.1 GCA_027314515.1 Actinomycetota bacterium | reverse complement strand
TGGCGACACGAGCCGCGACGGGTCCAGACCCTGCCTTTGCTGCTGATGCGGAAAGGCGACCCCGAGATGGTCAGCATTGAACTGAGTACCCGCGGAGGAGACGGCCAGGTTGTCGTGGAGCTGCGCGGGGAGCTGGACGTGGCGGAAGCGGCGCACGCCGCGGCGTCACTGGCCGTCGTGGCGGCCAGCGGGCGCGAGGTCATTCTCGACCTGGAAGGCCTGGAGTTCATCGACTCCAGCGGCCTGGCGGCGCTGGCAAGCGCGCGGCAGCACGCCCGGCGCGCCGGATCTGACCTGCTGCTGGCCGCGCCACAGCCGCAGGTGCTGCGGATGCTGGCCGTCACCCGGCTGATCGACGTCTTCGCGGTGCATGCCCGTGTCGACGACGCAGCCGGGTGCGCCGGACGCATCCCGCAGCGATCGCGCCGCAGGCCGGCAACCCCGCGATCCCGGCCATGAGATCGCAGACATCTTGCCCGCTGCTCGCGGCCGGCGGCGCTGCCTGACTCAGCAGCCATCCCCTTGTGGGTCGCCGACGGCTAGCACCGGGTCTGCGCGAGCTGTCGCCTTCAGAAGGCTCCGGCGCCGTGCCGGCTGACGGCCCGCACGTTTAAGGACTGACGTGCCGCTGGGCGGAGAACAGCAAAGCGGATCCGGCCCTGTTCGGGATCCCGCGGGTCGCAAGCCCGTGCCGGACCGGCTGAAGCTCTCGCGCTTGCCCACCGCGCTGGCCGTCGGCACTCGGCCGAACGGCCGGGCTATTGGCAGCGGAACGCCCTTTGCGAGCGAGGGGAACGGCGCGTAACCTGAGGGTGTTGCTCCGGACCTCGGTAGCCGCATCCGCGATGTTCGCGGGCGCGCACTGGGGGCCCGGAGTTTTTTGTGTGTGCCCCGGACCGTACCGGGCAAGACCCAACGGCCGACCGGCCGCGACAGATCCGCGGCCTATGCCACCTCATCAGCTGGCTAAGGACTCAGTTATGAGCATCATCGCCCGGATGGTCTTAAGCCTGGCCGCAGGCTTGATCGCCACTATGCTGACCACCGGCCGCAGACAGCAGGGCCTCATCCTCACCTGCGTCATCGGCATCGTCGGCGCACCGCCCGGCGGCTGGACCGCCACCAGGCTGTTCCGCATCCACAGCATGCAGGGGTTCTTCAGCCTGTCCACCTGGCTCACCGCTATCGCCCGGCGCGGCCATTCTGCTGTGCGTCTGCCACCTGATCAGCGGCAAGTCGTCCAGCCGCCTCGGCTGGTCCGCGCACCGCTAACAGCCGCCTGGGGGGCGCTCCGGTTGTCGGGCTCCCCCCGGCGGCGTCCCGCGCAGGCATAACAGGAAGTCAGTCAGGGCCTCCTGGTAACCCGGCGGCGGCCCCTCAGCGAGTCCCCACTGTCGACGTAATTCGGAGCTGTCGTGATCATCACTCTCGGGCTCATCGTCCTGGTCGCGGCGCTGATCGTCGCGGTGGCCGGTGTTCTGGGCAACGGCGGCAGCGCGCACGCGGTCAGCCATTTCTCGGTGTTCGGCTACCACCTCACCGGCTCGGCCGGCACGCTGTTCCTGTCCGGCATCGTGGTCGGGGCGGCTGGCCTGCTCGGGCTGAGGCTCCTGCTGGCCAGCGCGTGCCGTACCTCCCGGCGCGGCAGCGCCGCGTGCCGCGGGCTCCGGCAGCCCCGCCGCGAAACCGCGGCGGCGAGCCAGGAACGCGACGACCTGATCGAGCAGCGCGACACCGCCCGCGCCGACACCACCGCCAGCCAGCCAGCCGGCGATCGCTGGAGCAGGCTCCGCGACCTCAGGAACCGGCTCGCTGCCGGACAGCCCGCCGCGCACTCTGATGCGCCCGCCAGCCGGCCAGCGCTCATATTCCCGCAAGCGCTTCCGACCCCGACATGGCTGACATCTCTCCCGCCCTTGACGCGCATGCGACTGCGTCCCCGCCCTCCCAGTAGGTCACGGCTCGCCGTCCGATGCCCCTGTGCGGGTTACCAGCTGGCGACCTGCCGGTAGGGGCATCACGCCAGGCCATGGGCGGCGCTGTCACCCGCGGCGCTGCCTGCCGCACCTTCTGTTCTCGCGCTCGACCGCGCTTCTCGAAAGGCCTGTTATGCCGTCATCACAGTTCGCCGTCCGCTCTCCTGGCTGGATGCCGCGAGGCGCCTGCCAGGGAGAAGATCCCGAGCTCTTCTTTCCCATCGCCACGGCCGGCCCGGCGCTGGCGCAGGTTCTCGCGGCCAAGGCCGTGTGCTTCCGGTGCGCGGTACGCGCCGCGTGCCTGTCCTACGCCCTGGCCACCGGCCAGGCCGGGATCTGGGGCGGAACCACCCAGGAGGAACGCCACGCTATGCGGCGGCCAGCCGACTTCTCCGCCCAGCGAGCACAGCACCGAGCGGGCACCGAGCGCTCCGCCATAGACCATCGCAGCAATCCGGCCGGGCACTGACCAGTGCACGCTGACAGGCAGATCAGGGCCAGCAGCACACGACGGCCGATCAGCGCCGGCGCCATGGCAGCGCGAAGCGGCATCGGCGCTGGCCGTTCAGGAGCGTCATGATGCGCCTGCCTGGCCGCGAGCAGCGGGCCCTGGACCGGATCGAGCAGGCGCTCGTGGCGGAGGATCCCCGCCTCGGCGTGCGGTTCGCGTTCTTCACCATGCTGACCCGGCACGAGGCGATCCCGGAAGCACCGTGAGCATTCTCAAGAAGATCAGGCATAAAGCCCAGACGGTGAAGGGCGTGGCCAGGAAAAGCACCGGCCGCGTGACCGGAAACCGTCGTCTCCGGACCAGGGGACGCGGCGAGAAGGCCAGAGGAAACGCCAAGCAGGCCGCGGACAAAATCATGGATGCCCTCAGGCGCTGACCTGGCCCGCAAAAGCCGGCGCCGACCGGTCGCTTGCGGCTTTGACTACACCAGTAGTCACCGTTGTGATCCTGGCGAGCAGGGCGCCATCTGGCGGCAGGGCCAGGCCCTCAGCCGCCAGCGCGCGACCACCAGCCGCACCTACACCATCGGAGGACGCAATGCGCATCGGAGCCATCCTTCTCGTCATCTGGCTCATCATCGGCGTGGTCGCCGCCGGCCAGCGCCATTACTTCGGCAGCTCAGACCCAAGCTGCGCCAGGGCGAGCACGATCGCCGTGACCGTGGCCGCGGGCCCGCTCAACTTTGCCGGCGCGAACCCGAAGGTCTCGTGCACGGCCTCCGGCTGAGCACATGACACCTCCTCCGCCGGAACCAGCGGCACCGGCACCGAGCCGTACGCACCACAGGCCAACTGCGGTCTCATCCTCCGCGGTCTCACCCTCCGCGGTCTCACCCTCGGGCCGGCAGGTCACCGGCTGGCCGGCTTCCAGCCGGGCTGCCGGCGAGCATATCCGCAGTGCCGCTGATGACATCGGCGGCCAGTTGGGTGAGCGGGTAGTTGTGGTTGCGCGAGTAGGCCCGCAGCACGATGAATGCCTGATCGGGGGTAACCCGCATCCGCTCGGCGAGGATGCCCTTGGCCTGCTCGATGATCACCCGGCTGTTCAGCGCCACCTGCAGCTGACCGGCCACGATCCCCTGCTCACGACTCGCGCGTTCCTGCAGGATCCCGATGGTCGCCACGTCGACCAGCGCCTTGGCCGCCCGCGCGACCGCCGGGTCAAGGCCTTCCGGCACACTGCCGAACAGGTTCAGCGTGCCGATGACCTGATCGCGGAGCCGCATCGGGATAGCGTGCACCGCGGCGAAGCCCATCTCGCGGGCGGCAGCGGCGAACCGCGGCCACCGGGCCGCGGCATCCGCGGCGGCGATGTCGGCGACGATGACGGGCTGACCGGTGCGGTAGCTGTCCAGGCAGGGGCCCTCGTCGTTCTGGATCTGGAACAGCTCGGCGACCCGTGCCTGCTCGGTGGACGCGGCCACCAGCTGCAGCGTCCCGCGGGCGTCGGCCAGCAGCAGCCCGGCCGCGTCGACCTCCAGCAGCTCCACGCACCGCTCGGTGAGCATGTGCAGGAACTCCATCAGATCGAAGCCGCCGACCAGAGTGTCGGCCAGCTCGACGAACGTCTGCGCGAGGCGCTCGTCCACTATTGCTGCCATGCTGCCAGGGTAGCCCTCTGCATTACCCCGCAGATACCGCCGCAACATGGCCGTTACGGAAGCCAGCGCGAAGGAGTCACGCATCCAACCCCTCCGCCGCGCTCGAAGCGCAGCCGGCAGCCCACCACGTCGCCCGCAACGCCGCCGACAGCGGCGCCGGCCCCGAACCCGTGCGCCCGGCTGCAGGCAGCCGCGGCGCGTCCGCGGCCAGCCGCCCGCGGACACCCGCGCGCAGGCTCGGGGCTTATCGCAAAGCCGGGCACGCAGGCGCGCGTAACCGCGCGGACATGCACGGACTGCCGCAACCGCTCATTCCCGCCCTGTCGCACCCTCGGCGGCCGCAAGCCCGGCGCGGAGATCCCGCAAGGGCCAGCCACTGACGTGCTCCGGCCCGCCGCTTGTACGGCGGAATGCCCTATGCGCCGGGGTCAGGGAAGTGTAGTGTGAAAGGTGAAGCTCCGGACCCAGGCAGGGCCCGGATTTTTTGTTTTCCTCGTACACGGAACTGTGCCGGCAAGACGCTACAGCCAAAGGATGGTGAGAACCCAGGGAGAATTCTTCTCCCGCCGCGATCTACCCAGCATGACCGACCTGCCGCGTACGCCACCTGGTCAACTGACTAAGGAGTCGGTAATGGGCATCATCGCATGGATAGTTCTCGGCCTGGGCGCAGGGCTGCTCGCCAACATGGTCATCCCCGGCAAGAGATCACAGGGCCTGATCCTCACCTGCCTGATCGGCGTCGCCGGCGCGCTAGGCGGCGGCTGGGCAGCCACGAAGCTGTTCCACATCCACAGCCTGCAGGGGTTCTTCAACCTGTCGACCTGGCTCACCGCCATCGCCGGCGCGGCCGTCCTCCTGCTCGCCTACCACCTGGTCGGCAGGCAGTCCGGGGGTTCCCGGCGGTCCGGCCGGTTTGCCCACCGCTGACCAACAGCCGAAGGGCGGACCGGCTCACCTGCGCTGGCGCAGTGCAGCGCCCCCAAGCCTGACAGCCAGTCCTGCCCCGGCCACGCACGGAACCCGCCCCCAAATGGCGGGTTCCGTGCTGCGGCGCGCACGCCCGGCGCCCTGTGGCGACTGCCAGTGCCACATGAACTGTACATGCGTAGAGGCATATTAGTGTACAGTCAAGCTCATGGACGTCGCTGTGACCGATCTGCGGGCACACCTCAGCGAGTGGCTCGATCGGGCTCGCGCGGGAAGCGAGGTCGTCATCACCGACCGCGGTGTGCCCGTGGCCAGGCTGCTCGGCCTCGCCGCCACGGGCACCTTGGAGCGGCTAACCGCCGAGGGAGTAATCGGCCGGCCCGCGTCGGCCCGCCGGCCAACCGCGTCCGGGCGATCCAGGCCGCATCCCCAGCGGCCGCTATCAGAGATCGTCAGCGACCAGCGACGCTGACCGCCGTGGCGCTGATCTACTTCGACTCCAGCGCTTTCGTGAAGTTGCTGGCCGAAGAAGCCGGAAGCGACCTGGCCGCTGAGCTCTGGGACGGCTGCGACGCCGCCCTGGCCAGCCGGCTCGCCTACCCTGAAGTCCGCGCCGCGCTCGCTGCGTCCGCCCGCAACCACGACATCACCCAGACTGAACTCGACGCCATCGAGCGAGACTGGGACAGCTACTGGGCGGCTACCCGGCCGGTCGAGCTCACCGCCGTGGTCGAGCGTCACGCCGGCCAGCTCGCTCACGATCACGCACTGCGCGGAGCGGACGCCATCCACTTGGCCAGCGCCCTGGCTATCGGCGACCCCGAACTGATTGTTGCCGTCTGGGACCGGCGGCTACATATCGGCGCCCAGGCTGCCGGCTGCCGGGTTGCACCGGCCAGGCTCGGCGGGCGACCCTAAGCTCGCTGTTACTGATGGCTACGTGTCCATCGCCGCGCAGACCCAAAAGCCGCCTCAAACCCTGCCGGTGGTCTCGGCGCTCGGAGTGCGGCAGAACGGCCCAAGCTGCTAACGGTATCCATCGCCTTGTGAATCGCGAGATGGGTTGCGCACATCGGCACGCCCGCCCCTGCGTACGTCGAAACACGCGAACGTTTTGGTGGGTTTGGGCGTCTGCCTCATTGGTGGTGCACCGCGCCGTGCGATTGGTAGGGCGCGAGCGGCTGTGATTCGAGGCACTCCGGAGAGGTGGGCGGTTCGGAGATGAGCGGCAGGCTAGTGAAATTATCAGGCGAACAGACGTACCGGCAGTTGGCTTCGTATCGGCACTGCATTGGTCCCGGGGGAGTCCGGCGCGCGGCACCGGCAGTTGCTCGGAGCCCTCACCATCACTGACGTAGCCGACTGGCGAGACTGTCACCGCGCGTTCCCGCGTGTGGGAGACGACCCGGTACTTGGTCAGGCTGAGACCAGGTCGCAGACGAAGATCAGCGTCTCGCCCGGCGCTATGGAACGGCCCGCGCCGCGGTCGCCGTAGGCCAGCCGAGGCGGAATGATCAGCTGACGGCGGCCCCCGACGCGCATGCCCTGCACGCCCTGATCCCAGCCGGCGATGACCTGCCCGACGCCGAGCCTGAACTCCAGCGGGGCGCCGCGGCTCCAACTCGCGTCGAACTCCTCGCCGGTCGAGTAAGCCACGCCGACGTAGTGCACCTGCACCGTATCGCCGGCCTTTGCGACGGCCCCGTCGCCCTCCCAGATATCGGAGATCTGCAGGTCGGCAGGCGGCTCGCCGGCCGGGAAGTCGACTTCGGG
>DAHVAR010000095.1 GCA_027314515.1 Actinomycetota bacterium | reverse complement strand
GTTTGGCGTCGTCCGTCCGCGCGCGAAGCGGGCCAGCAGGGCCGGTTCCGCGGCGGGATCGACGTGGAGCCCTTGGGCTGTCGCGAGGTGTCGAAAGATCTCCAGGAGTTCCGTCTCGGAGTAGTCCTCGAAGACGACGGTTGTGACCGCCGCGGCGATGACCGCGTGGCGCGCTGAGACGTCAGCTGAATTCACGCTCGACGTCGTAGATGGGGATCACTTCTTCTATCCGCAGGCGACCAGAACCGTCCTGGACTTGGTCGCCATCGACAGAATATCCGACCCGCTATACCGACCTACATAAAGGTAGCCATGACTCCTCACGAGAGCGCAGACATGCCAGGGCTGGACGCCGAGCCTTTGACAGATAGCTCGCCTTCAGCTGACGTGGCTGGCTCAGATTCCGGAGCGAGCACGGAGGGCCAGGGACCCTCTGGCACTGATCAGAACGCCAAACCCCGGGCACTGCTGCGGAACCGTGACTACATGGGCTGGTGGACAGGCAACACGGTGTCAGCGCTGGGCACCAGCATCTCCGGCATCGCGTTCCCGCTCCTGGTCCTGTACACAACGGGATCTGTGGCGAAAGCTGGCCTGATCACGGCGGCGAACATGATCGGCGCCGTGGCGACGACGCTCTGGGGCGGCGCGCTGGCCGATCGGATGTCCCGCAAGCTCATCTTGATCGCCAGCCCGGTCGTACAGGCCTCCGCGCTCGCCGCGGTAGCGGTGCTCGTTCGGGCCGGGCATGTTCCCCTCGCCGTGCTGGCCGCCATGGCGTGCGTGAGCGGCCTGGCGAGCGGTTTTGCCGTCGGCGCCTCTACCCCGGCGCTGCGGCGGCTTGTGCCCAAGGAGCAGATGGCTGCGGCTTCCAGCCAGATGATGGGCCGCGACATGCTGGCCGAGATCATCGGCTCACCTCTGGGCGGCTTCATGTTCGCGGTCGCCCGCTGGCTGCCGTTCGGCGCGGACGCCGTCTCGTTCCTCTTCGCCTCCGCTGGCGCGGCGGCTATCAGGGGGCCGCTCGGGCCTGACCGGAGCTCGGCGGAGGAGAAGACGACCGTGCTGGCCGACATCACCGAGGGCTTCGGTTTCGTCCGGCGGCAGCCGTTCCTTCGCTTCTTTGCCGTGTTCGCAGCGCTGGTCAACGTCATCGGCAACGGCTTCTTCCTGGTGTTCATCGCCCTGGTCAAGTACCGCGGTGGCGGGCCCACCGAGATCGGCCTGGTGACATCGGTGGCGCTGATTGGCGGGATCGTCGGCGCGATAGCTGCGCCAGTGCTGCTGAAGAAGGTGCCGGCCAGGGTCGTGATGATCACCGCGATGTGGATGTTCGTTGCATCCTTCGCCGGAGTGGCCATCGCGCCCAGGCCATGGGAGATTGGCGTAGCGCTGCTGGTCGCCATGATCGGTCTCGCGCCGATCAACATCGTCTTCGAGGCATACATGATCCGCCTAGTACCTGACGCGCTGATCGGGCGGATCTCCTCCGTGATCAGGTTCGGCTCCACATCGCTGGCCTGGACAGGACCACTGCTGGTCGGCTTGCTTGCCGACCTGTTCGGCCCGCCAGGCGGAGCCGCGGTGCTGATGGCCGCCACGATCCCGTTCGCGATCGCGCTGCACTTGACTAGATCCCTCGGCGTTCTGGACCAGCCGCTCGAGGATGTCGCCGAATTCACCCTGACGGCCGACTCGGTGCATCACGGCGTGTCGTGTTGACCGGGGCGGGTCAGTTGCGGTTACTGATGTTCCATGCCTGATGCGGACTGTCTGAGCGTCGCCGGGAGCGGTCGACCGCTCGGACTTCGATGAGTTCAAGTTTGCCTATGGCGGCGCCCGCGGCTGGCGGCCACGAGCGTGCCGCCCGACCTGCGGATCCCCTTCGATCCTATCGTGAAGCTTACAGCTGCAGGTCGGCGGCGTCCCACGAGCCCTCGATCCGCCAGCGCTCGCCGATCCCAGGCGCCAAGGCGCCTCAGCGAGCCGCACATCGACGTTCCGGTCCGAGTTCGACGTAGCGGATCCATGCTAGCCGTGGCCCGGCGTGGTCGCCGCTGCCGCCCGGTCCGGCAGCGCGCCGGCAGGCGGTGCCGGGCTGCTGGCTCACCTGGACAAGCCGAAGCCGCCCTTCGGCATCGGGTATCCGGCCCGCCATGGCGGCCGTGGCAGGCGTGGCCGCGAGACGGCGCAGGCACGCGGCGGTGTCCTGGGTGGTGGCATCGGAAACGCAGTACGGGCGCGGCTTGACGTGCAGGCTCACGGTGGCCGCGTACCGCTCGCGCAGCAGAATGGAAGCCCCCGGCTCGGGTGCACACCTGAGTTTGTGTGACCAGCAGGTGCCAATGCCTGCTGATTCTACGTCCCGGGCGGTGCGGTGCGCCTGGTGCAGGGCTGGCAGGATCGTGAGCCCGGCTTGACCTGGGGCGGGCGGCCGTAGCCTTGCCGGGCGGCCGGGCCGGGTTTACTCCTGCCTGGCCCTTGCGGTGCACCCCGAACCGGTGCCGGAACGCGTCGATGAAACAGACGGTCACCGCCGTAGCACTGGCTGGCCGTCTTCACCCCCGGCACGCCGCGAACCTGCTGCGGCTCAAGGCATTCTTCACCCGCCAGTGGAACCAGATGCCCGCCGCGCAGTTCATGGCCGTCTTCGGCCCTACTCCACCCGGATCACCGAAATCCCCGGCCGCTACCCGCCTCCGGTCATCGCCGCAGCCGCGGCCGCAATAGCAGGCGCCGACTCCCTGATCCCCCTGCGCCCGGAGGAACGCACAACATGAGCACACAGCACGACTTCGCCCCATCTGGCGCGCGCGCCAGCGTCCTGGCCGGCGCCGACGTGTGCGCCGCGGTTCGGGCTCCGGCCGGGCGGGCACACCGTCATATTCGACGGCGACGTGTGGAACTTCAGCGACATCGACGGCATCTCCGCGCAGATGAGCATGCCATCCAGAACCCGGCTGGACTTCACCGCGATCCGGGACAATCCGTCTTACACTCCTGGCATGACCGAGACCGTAACGATCCGGACCGACGACTAGACTGAGCGTGCTCTCAACGTCCTGACCAGCGATGGCACGTCGCGATCCGCGGCTATCCGGCGGGCGGTAATTGATTCCGCCGCGCGCCGCGAGCGCGCCGCGCAACTGCGCCGCGCTGTGCTTGCGATGGACATCGGCGAGCCCGACGGCATTGACGTCGCGGCCGAGCTAGCGCGCGACCGCGGCGACGAGCGCTACTGATCTACCTCGACTCGGCGGCCGTCGTCAAGCTCGTGCACGCTGAGCCGGAGTCCCCTGCGCTGCGGTCCTGGCTGACCGAGCGCGCTGACACTGGCTGGGCCAGTTCGGCCCTGGTGGAGATCGAGTCATTCCGCGCCCTAGCCCGGTACGCACCGGAGGCGGTTGCCAGGCTGCATCCGATCCGGTGCTGGACCAGATCGAGCTCATCGACATCAGCCCGCGCGTGCGCGTCCTTGCACAGACCGTCAGGCCAGTCACTATCCGGTCTCTGGGCGCCATCCACCTGGGCACAGCCCTGGCGCTGCGGCACCAGCTGACTTCATTCCTCACCTATGACAAGCGCCTGCTGGACGCTGCGGCGGCAGCGGGACTGCCAGCCGATTCACCTGCATAGCCGCTGCCCGAGCGATAGCGGAGCTGCCGAACCGCCCGTTCCCTCCCGTTCGCGGCGCCGGGCATCGGTGTGGCCGGAGCGAGTCGTTGACAGCAGACGCTGCCGACTCTAAAGTCTTAATCCCTTAGTACTTTCAAGGGGACAAGCGTGATCAGCTTCCGGCTCGATGGCCGTTCGGTAGTACCCACCTACCTGCAGATCGTCCAGCAGGTCCGCCAGGCGCTCCGGATGGGCGTGCTCGACGTCGGCGACAAGCTCCCGACGGTGCGGGAAGTCGTCGCGGCCACGGCGGTCAATCCCAACACGGTGCTCAAGGCCTACCGCGAACTGGAGCGCGACGGCCTGGTCGAGCCGCGGGCCGGGCATGGCACGTTCGTCGTGGGCCGCCCGTCCGGGCCGCCTCCGGGCACTCATTCGCGACTGGCGCGCAGCCTGGCCCAGTGGGTGCGCAGCGCCCGCGAGGCCGGACTGGATGACGAGTCGATCGAATCGCTGCTGCGGATAACGCTGCGAGCGGCGGCCGAGGAGGAGACCGCATGATGGCCA
>DAHVAR010000093.1 GCA_027314515.1 Actinomycetota bacterium | reverse complement strand
CGACGCAGACGTCGAACCCGGCCAGGAAATCGGCTGGCCAGTCGACGCTTCCGTCGGGCGCGATATTCAGCTCGGTGCCGTGCAGCAGCGCCATGCCGGTCCCGGCCGTGCTGCCCCCGGTCCCGGCCGTGCTGCCCCCGGCGCCCGCCGCCTTGGCTGGGTTGGCGAGCCGGGTACCGAGCGCACGGACCTGCTCGCGCTGGGCAAGCATCTTCTCGTCGGCCATCCGCTGCATGACGAGGTCGGGCGCGTGGTCGGTGATGGCGTAGTACTCGTAACCGCGTGCCTGCGCCGCGGACGCCATCTCCTCGAGCGAGGCGATGCCATCGGTGAGGTTGGCGTGCGTATGCAAATGCGCTGGCTGGGCCGTAGCGCAGCGCCAGAGGCTGCCGCCAGGCTCGGTGCGTGCGTTAATTGTCGGATTTCGACTGCGACATAGCTGACCTCTGCCGGTAAAGATGGCAGTCTGCACTCGCCGGCGCGATCGTGACGGCCTCGCAGGCGCCTGGCGGAGGCGACGGCGCCGAGCCCACTAGACTCTGCTGACGTGACGACCGGAACGGAAGCGACGAAGCTACCTGCGCAGTACAACCCTGGCGAGGTCGAGGCCCGCCGGTACGAGGCGTGGGTAGCGGCCGGGTACTTCCGGGCGGACGCGGAATCGGCCGCTCCGTCGTTCACCATCGTCATCCCGCCGCCGAACGTCACCGGCTCGCTGCACATTGGCCACGCCCTGGATCACACGCTGATCGACGCGCTGGTCCGCCGGCGCCGGATGCAGGGCTACAACACGCTCTGGCTGCCCGGCATGGATCACGCCGGCATCGCGACCCAGAACGTGGTCGAGCGCGAACTCGCCAGGGACGGGCTATCCCGGCATGACCTGGGCCGTGAGGCGTTCGTCGACCGGGTGTGGCAGTGGAAGGCAGAGTCCGGCGGCCGCATCCTCGGCCAGATGCGACGGCTCGGCGACAGCGTGGACTGGAGCCGGGAGCGGTTCACCATGGACGCCGGGCTTTCCCGGGCGGTGCAGACGATGTTCAAGCGGCTGTACGCCGACGGGCTGATCTACCGGGCGGAGCGGATCATCAACTGGTGCCCGCGCTGCCTGACGGCGCTGTCGGACATCGAGGTCGAGCACTCAGACGACGACGGTGAACTCGTCTCGATCCGGTACGGCGACGGCGACAGCCAGATTGTGGTCGCGACCACGCGGGTGGAGACCATGCTCGGCGACACCGCCGTTGCGGTCCACCCGGATGATCCGCGGTACGGGCACCTGGTGGGCCGGGAGATCGAGCTGCCGCTGACCGGCCGCCGCATCCCGATCGTTGCCGACCCGCACGTGGATCCGGAGTTCGGCACCGGGGCGGTGAAAGTGACCCCGGCGCATGACCCGGACGACTTCGAGATCGGCCGCCGGCACGACTTGCCGAGCCTGGTCATCATGGACGAGCGGGGCGTGGTCACGGCGGCTGGCCCGTTCCAGGGCCTCGACCGGTTCGAGGCGCGCCCTGCCGTGCTCGCGGCCCTGCGTGCGGACGGCCGCGTGGTCGCCGAGCGCCGCCCTTACTTGCATGCGGTGGGGCACTGCTCGCGCTGCGGCACCACGGTTGAGCCCCGGCTCTCGCTGCAGTGGTTCGTGAAGGTCGGACCGCTGGCGAAGGCCGCGGGCGATGCTGTGCGGGACGGCCGGGTGCGGATCTACCCGCAGGAGATGGCCGCCCGGTATTTCGACTGGGTCGACGACATGCACGACTGGTGCATCAGCCGTCAGCTGTGGTGGGGCCACCGGATCCCGATCTGGTACGGCCCGGAAGGCGAGGTGGCCTGCGTAGGGCCGGGCGATCCGATCCCGTCCGGAGAGGGCTGGCGGCAGGACCCGGACGTGCTGGACACCTGGTTCTCCTCAGGGCTGTGGCCGTTCTCCACACTGGGCTGGCCGGACGATACCCCGGACCTGCGCGCGTTCTATCCGACCAGCGTTCTGGTCACCGGCTACGACATCCTGTTCTTCTGGGTAGCCAGGATGATGCTCTTCGGCTTGTACGCGATGGCGGACAGACGACCGGCAGGCGCCGTGCCATTCCGGCAGATAGCGCTGCACGGCCTGGTCCGCGACCAGTTCGGCAAGAAGATGTCCAAGACGCGCGGCAACACGGTCGACCCGCTGGACTGGATCGACCGGTTCGGCGCGGACGCCACCCGCTTCACGCTGGCCAGGGGCGCGACGCCAGGCGGCGATGTGGCGGTCAGCGAGGATTGGGTCGCCGGCGCGCGCAACTTCTGTAACAAGCTCTGGAACGCGGTCCGGTTCGCGCAGCTTAACGGCGTTCGCGGGGATTCCGCTGGTCAGGGTGCCGGCGCCTGGCCCGGGGGCGGCCTGCCGCCGCAGGAGAGTCTCACCGCGGTGGACCGGTGGATCCTGTCCCGGCTGACCGCGGTCACGGCCGAGGTCGACGCGCTGTTCGAGGAGTTCGAGTTCGCCAAGGCGGCTGATGCGCTGTACCACTTCGCCTGGGACGAAGTCTGCGACTGGTACCTCGAGCTGGCTAAGCCCGTCCTGACCGGCACCGGGGGGACCGGCACCGGGGGGACCGGCGACGAGCCGGACGACAGCGCGGCAAGCGTCACCCGGCGGGTGCTGGCCGAGGTGCTCGACCGCCTGCTGCGGCTGATCCACCCGCTGCTGCCGTTCGTCACCGAGGAACTGTGGACCGCGCTGACTGGCGGTGAGTCCGTGGTCGTCGCCCGGTGGCCGGGCCAGGTGGCCGACGGCGTGACCGACCCGCTCCCGGCGCTGGCGACCGACCACGCGGCCGAGACGGAGATCTCCGCGCTCATGCGACTGGTCACCGAAGTGCGCAGGTTCCGGTCTGACCAGGGCCTGCGACCGGGGCAGCAAGTGCCAGCCCGGCTGACGGGCATCGGTGCTACCCCGCTGGCGGCTCATGAGGCGAGGATCCGCGCGCTGCTGCGACTGACCGAGCCCGGGCCGGACTTCTCGCCGACGGCGATGCTGGAGGCGCAGGACGTGACGATCGAAGTGGACACCGCGGCGCGCCTTGACGTCGAGGCAGAGCGGAAGCGGCTGGCCAAGGACCTGGCCGCGGCCCGAGCCGAGGTCCGCGGCACCGAACTGAAGCTGGCGAACGCCGACTTCGTGGAGCGGGCCCCGGCTGCCGTGGTCGACAAGAACCGGTCCCGGCTTGCTGCCGCGCAGCAGGAGGTGGCGCGGCTCACCGAGCGGATAGCCGCCCTGTCCGGTACGGCGGCCGGCTCCGCTGCCGGCTCCGCGGCCGGCTCCGCTGCCGGCTCCGCGGCCGGCTCCGCTGGCGGCTCCGCGGCCGGCTCCGCTGGCGGCTCCGCTACTGGCGCCGATGAGCCGGGCTGATCGCGGCATGACAGCTAACCACGCTGACCGGCTGCGCGAGATCGAGAAGCAGATCTTCGCCCGGCGGCCCGAGCATGCGGTCGATCCCTCGCTCGAGCGGATCACTGCCCTGGTGAGGCTGCTGGGCGACCCGCAGCGGGCGTACCCGGTGATCCACGTGACCGGTACCAACGGCAAGACCTCGACGTCCCGGATGATCGAGGCGCTGCTGCGCGCCCGCGGCCTGCGGACCGGCCTGTTCACCAGCCCGCACCTGTCGTACGTCGGAGAGCGCATCTGCATCGACGGGCAGCCGCTGGATGCTGAGCGGTTCGCCGGTGCCTACGACGAGATCAAGCCGTACCTGGACCTCGTTGACGCCACTCACGAAGTGCCGCTGTCGTTCTTCGAGGTGCTCACCGGCATGGCCTTCGCGGTGTTCGCCGACGCTCCGGTCGGGGTCTGCGTGCTCGAGGTCGGCATGGGCGGCACCTGGGATAACACCAACGTCGCCGACGGAGCCGTCGCCGTGGTGACGCCGATCTCCCTCGACCACGTGCGCTACCTGGGCTCGACCGTGGCCGAGATCGCGACGGACAAGGCCGGCGTCATCAAGGCCGGTGCCATCGCCGTGCTGGCGCAGCAGCCGCCCGCCGCGGCCGAGGTGCTGCTGCGCCGGGCGGCCGAGGTCGGCGCGAGCGTGGCAAGGGAAGGACTGGAGTTCGGCGTCGTCGGCCGGGAACTGGCCGTTGGCGGTCAGCAGGTGGACATCCGCGGCCTGCTGGGCGATTACCCGGACCTCTACCTGCCGCTGTTCGGCCCGCACCAGGCCGGGAACCTGGCCTGCGCGATCGCCGCCGTCGAGGCTTTCGCGCGCACGCCAGCCGAGTCCGGCCAGGGCGACGGCGAGCCGTCCGCGCTCGACGCAGGCATCATCCGGCGAGCGGTGGCCACGATGAGCTCTCCCGGCCGGCTGGAGGTCGTCCGGCGCAGCCCGGTGGTGATCGTGGACGCGGCGCACAATCCCGGCGGGATGGCCGCCTCGGTCGCGGCGGTCACGGAGGCCTTCAGCTTCGGCAACCTGACCGGGATCATCGCGATAGCCGAGGACAAGGACGTTGCCGGTGTCCTGGATGAGCTCGAGCCCGTCGTGGACCACCTGGTGGTCACGGCGAACTCCTCGGCCCGTTCGATGGCGGCTGCGGCACTCGGCGAGGTGGCTGCCGCCGTGTTCGGTCCTGACCGGGTCACGATCGCTGACCGCCTGGATGACGCGATCGACCTGGCGGTCACTCTCGCCGACGAGGCAGACGCCGCAGCCGAAGGCGGGCCGGGAAAGGCGGGAGTGCTCATCACCGGTTCGGTGATCACCGCCGGCGACGCTCGCGCCCTGCTTCGCGACCGGACCGGGAACGGGCAAGTGCCGGGCGACCCGAGTCCGGCGCAGCCCGGTTGGACAGGCGGACTCGAGTGAAGCGGCTGTGCGCTACCGTACTGATCATGGAGGCGATCGTCGTCGGCCTGGCAATTCCGGTCGCCGTGCAGATCGACCACCTGACGCCGCATGACGCGGTGCTGACCGGCGGGATCGCCGCGGCTGCCGCGGTGGTCCTCGCCGCGCTCGCGCGCCGTGCGCTGCGGGTTACCCTGCTCGGCGGGAGCCTGCTGCAAGTGTTTGCCATAGCATCCGGCGCTGTGGTGCCGGTGATGTATTTCCTCGGTGGCATTTTCGCGGCATTGTGGGCCGTCGGAATCTGGCTCGGCTATCGCGTTGAGCACGCCGCGGGTCACTGATTGCCAAAGCGCAGGCCAAGCCCCATGCCCGGCCGGAAGGCCAGCAGAACCGGCATGTAGGCTTCAAGGTGGTGGCTGCGCCGCGCGCCCTTAACATCGCTTTGCGCAAGCAGCCTGTCACTGATAGCGGCAATCGCAGGGCAAATACCTGACCAGGGATCCCTGCCGTTGGCACTATCGGCAACGGCACCGCGTTGGATCGAGCGAGCAGATCGTTCCTCGCGGGCCGGGTGCAATCCGGCTGGCCGGCCGACGGGCATCTGACGCTCGTCGGGCTGCTGCCGGATGGGACAGGCGCGCGGCGGAACCGCCCGGCTGGCGCGAAACGAGAGCGCCGGCGCGCGCAGTACGGGACGATGCGGTATTAGCTGGCAGGATCTGGCTGGAAGGTACTTGTTCTCCATGAGCAACGCGATGGCCTTTCTGGGCCGCGACATGGCTGTTGACCTCGGCACCGCGAACACCCTGGTCTATGTTCGCGGCCGCGGCATTGTCCTGAATGAGCCGTCGGTCGTCGCCCTGAATACCAATACCGGCCAGATAGTCGCGGTAGGCGTCGAGGCCAAGCGGATGATCGGCCGGACCCCCGGTAACATCATCGCAGTCCGGCCGCTGAAGGACGGTGTCATCGCCGACTTCGACGTGACCGAGCGGATGCTGCGGTACTTCATCCAGAAGGTGCACCGGAGCAGCCACCTGGCTAAGCCGCGCATCGTGATCGCGGTGCCGAGCGGCATCACCGGGGTCGAGCAGAGCGCGGTCAAGGAAGCCGGTCACCAGGCAGGTGCGCGCCGCGTCTACATCATCGAGGAGCCGATGGCCGCGGCGATCGGAGCCGGCCTCCCGGTCAACGAGCCGACCGGGAATATGGTGGTCGACATCGGCGGCGGTACTACCGAGGTAGCGGTCATCTCCCTCGGCGGGATCGTGACGGCGCAGTCGATCCGGGTCGGCGGCGACGAGCTCGACCAGGCGATCATCAGCTTCGGCAAGAAGGAGTACTCGCTCATGCTCGGCGAGCGCACCGCTGAGGAAATCAAGATCTCGCTCGGCTCGGCATACCCGTCCAATGATGAGCCGAACGCCGAGATCCGCGGCCGGGACCTGGTCAGCGGCTTGCCGAAGACCATCGTGATCTCCGCCGAAGAGATCCGGCGGGCGATCGAGGAACCGCTGTCTGTGATCATCGACGCGGTCAAGACCACACTCGACAGGTGCCCCCCAGAACTGGCCGGCGATGTCATGGACCGGGGTATTGCGCTCACCGGCGGCGGGGCTTTGCTGCGCGGGCTGGACGAGCGGCTGCGCGAGGAGACCGGGATGCCGATCCATCTCACCGACAATCCGCTCGACTCGGTTGCGCTCGGCACCGGTAAGTGCGTGGAGGACTTCGACACACTGCAGCAGGTGCTGGTGCCCGAGGCCAGGCGCTAGCCGGGATCGGGGGTCGCGGCCCCCACCTGGTGGCAGACGAAGGTGACGGGCGGGCGCAGGCGAGGTGATCGAAGTGCGGGAGACACGGCGGACCCGCGTGGTCCTCGTCGTGCTGGTGGTGGCTGCCGTGGCGCTCATCGCGCTGAACTTCACCGGCGGCTCGAACTCGGCGCTGCGGGCGGTGCGCAACGCCGGCGGGGCGGTGTTCGGCGGGGCTGAACGCGCTGCGGGCGCGGTGGCGCGCTTCTTCTCCGGCGGAAGCTCGTCCGCAAGCCAGGTGCGGAGCCTGCAGGCGCAGGTAGACAAGCTGCGCGCGGAACTGAGTGGCGAGCAGCTCAGCCAGTCGGACCTGCGGCAGCTGCGCAAGCTGCTACTGCTGGCCGGCGCCGCGCAGTACCGGGTGGTGGCCGCAAGCGTGGTCGCGGTCGGCACCAGCTACCAGCAGACTGTCACGATCGACGTGGGCAGCAGCGACGGCGTCACCGCGGGCGAGACCGTGCTGAACGGCGATGGCCTGGTAGGCCAGGTGACCTCGGTCACCGCGACCACAGCAGCGGTCTTGCTGGCTGACTCGCCGGCTGCGGTGGTCGGCGCGCAGGTAGCGCCGAGCGGCCAGCTTGGCTCGGTGACCGGCCCTGGCGCGACCGCATCCGGCGACGGCCTGATGCACCTGCAGATGCTGAGCTCCGCCGCGGTGCTGAAGCCGGGCGAGGAACTCGTGACCTCGGCTTCGGTGAACGATCGGCCGTTCGTGCCCGGCGTGCCGATCGGCGTGATCACCAAGCTGCTGACCGTGAACGGCGCACTCACCGAGGCCGCCGACGTCCGCCCGTTCGTCGACTTCTCCGCGCTCGGGGTCGTCGGGGTGGTCATCGTGCCGCCCAGGCGCAATCCGCGCTTCTCCGCGCTGCCCCCGCTTCCGCATCCAGGCCCGACGGTTACCGTGACGGTCACCGCCAAGCCGGGAACGCCGAAAGCCGGATCGTCGCCCGGCCTGAAACCGGGAGGCTGACGTGCGCAAGGCCTGGTTCGCCCCAGTGCTGGTCATCGCCGCCATCATGGTGCAGCTCACCGTGGTGAACGGACTGCGACTGCCGGGCGGCGGCGTTCCCGACGTCGTCCTCGTCCTGGTCGCGGCGCTTGCCGTGGCGCAGGGCCCGCTGTGGGGCGCGGTCATCGGCTTCGGGGCCGGCCTGTGCCTGGATATCGCCCCGCCAGGCAGCCTGGTGATCGGTCAGTACGCGCTGGTGTTCTGCCTGGCAGGCTGGGCGGCCGGACGGCTAGGCGGCGGCGCGCGCAGCTCTTCGCTGCGGTCAGCGGCCGCACTGGCCGTCGTGGTGGTTGCGGCCGAGACGCTGGCCGCTGTTCTCGGGCTCGCACTCGAACCAGCGCAGGTCAGCTCCGCGGAGATCCGCGCGGTGCTGCCCGCGACTATCGGTTACGACCTGTTGCTCTGCCCGTTCGTGCTGTACCTGGTAGCGCTGGCCGGCGGGGTGCTTGCCAAGGGACTGGCGGCCGGCGGCGTGGCGGGCCAGCCGGCCGGGTCACAGCGAGCCGCGCAGCGCCGCCGGCGCCGCCATCAGCCCAGGTTCGCGCACGCAGCCGGCCGGGCCGGTGACGGCCGACCGGGCGGCCACGGTCATCACGCCGGCCGGACGGCCGCTCCGACGCGCGCGCGGCTGCGCCTGGCGGGCGGCGTGGCAGGGTCGGCGTCGGGCCTGGTGCGTCATCCCGGTAGCTATCCCGCTGGCGCCGGCCGGCCCGGTGTCGCCGGACGCTCATCACCCAGCCTGCGGCTGGCCGGCGGACGGCGCGGTGATGGCACCATCGGCAGTTCCGCCGGCCGCGGTTCTTCCGGCCGGCGCGGTGGCACGCGCTGGCAGCCCGGCCGCCACCCTGGCCTGCTCGCGGGCTCGGGCCGGCAATTCCGGCCGCAAGCCGGTCTGCCGGGCGGCTCCGCAACGCGGCAGCACGGGGCCGGGCCAGCCCCTGCCGGGCTGGCCCGCAGTCGTACGACGATCAGGTTCGGCGCCCGTCGGGGTGATGGCACGCTGGGCCGGGTTCCCGGCTCGGCGCCGTTCACGCTGCCTGGGCGGCCGCTAGCCGGGCTGGCCCGCAGTCGTACGACGATCAGGTTCGGCGCCCGTCGGGGTGATGGCACGCTGGGCCGGGTTCTCGGCTCGGTGCCGCTCGCGCTGCCTGGGCGGCCGCGAACCAGCCGCTCGGCCCTGACACAGGGCGGCCGGCCGCGCGTCGTGCCGAGGGTGGCATTCCGGTCGGCCGGCCGGTCTGCCCCGCGGCGGCCGGCCGCGGTGCCCCAGTTTCGCCGCCGCCCTGCCGGGCTGCGGCGATCGGGGACGGTGTCCGGTGGCGTGCTTAGCCACGGAACCGTGGCCGGGGCACGGCGGCAGACTGCCGCGCCCAGGCTGCGGCTGGCGGCCGGCCGCCGTGGTTCCGGTCCGCCGGGCGGGGGCATGCTCGGCGGTTCGGGCCGCAGCCCGCTTGGCCGGCCTCGGGTTCGGATCGGCAAACAGCCCCGGTTCGGCTACGGCCGGTGGCCGCTGCTGTCGTTGCTGACCGGCCGGCCCACTGGCGGCCGCTGGCTGGCCCGCAAGCGGGCAGGCAGCCGGCTGAGCGGGTGGCTGGTCGGCAAGCGGACGGGAGGGTCTGAGTGATTCCGGCATCCAAGCGCCGGCTGGCGAGCATTGCGCTGATCGTCGCGGCGCTACTCGGCTTGCTCAGCGTCCGCCTGTATGACTTGCAGATCGGCAGCCAGGCCAGTTACGCGGCGCTCGCCAGCCAGGACCAGGTGCGGGAAATCGTCACGCCGTCCGTCCGCGGCGAGATCCTCGATGACACCGGTCAGGTCATGGTCGGCCGTCAGTCTGAGCTGGTCGTCGCGGTGAATATGGCAACTCTCGGGCAGCAGGCCGACGGCGGCACGGCGGAACTGGCCCGGCTGGCCGGGTTGCTGAAGATCAGTGACAAGACCCTGCAGGACCGGGTTCGCATCTGCACAGTTGGCGTGCCGCAGCCGTGCTGGCAGGGTTCGCCCTACCAGCCAATCCCGGTCGCGCAGAACGTGCCTCAGCCGGTGGCGCTGCAGCTGATGGAGGACAAGAGCGCATTTCCCGGCGTGTCGGCCGATATCGAGCCGGTCACCCAGTACAGCCAGCCGCTCGCCACTGACTCCGCCCAGATGCTCGGCTACCTGCAGCCGATCACCGCGCAGGAACTTGCCGCCCTGCACCAGCCGGTGACCGGCTTCACCGGCGAGGACCTGGTCGGCCAATCCGGGCTGGAGGCGCAGTACGAACAGCAGCTGCGCGGCACCACCGGCATCGACGAGGTGGCCGTCAACGCCGGCGGCCAGGTCACCTCAACGATCAAGGACATCAAGCCGGTCGCCGGCGACAACCTGATCACCAGCATCAACGGTCAGCTTCAGCAGGACACCGAGAACATCCTGGCGAACTCGGTGCACCAGGCCCAGCTGTCTAACCCCGGCGCCAGGTCCGGTGCCGCGGTCGTGATGACCACTACCGGCCGGATCGTGGCGATGGCCAGCTACCCGACCTACAACCCGGCTATCTGGAGCACGGGGCTCTCGGAGCGGCAGTACCAGCGGCTGATCGGAACCGGCAATAGTGCCGGGCCGATCCTGGAGCGGGCGACGCAGGGCCAGTACGCACCCGGATCCACCTGGAAGATCACCACGCTGTCGGCGGCGATCAGGTTCGGCGACTCGCTGTACAGCAACTACAACTGCCCTGCTGCGTTCACCGTTGACGGCCACGCCTTCCACACCGACTCCGGCAGCCTCGGGCCGATCTCGCTGCATGAGGCGCTTGTGGTGTCCTGCGACACCGTCTTTTATGAGCTCGGGTACCAGATGTGGCAGGCTGACAATCGCAAGGCTGACACCGTGACGACCCCCCGTGCTCCGGTGCAGTTCGAGCAGAAGATCGAGATGGGCTGGGGATTCGGCAAGCCGACCGGCGTCGATCTGCCCGGCGAGAGCATCGGCACGATCCCGACCAGGGAGTGGCTCTACTACTTCTGGAAGGACAACGCCAACACCGGCCAGGACTGGTGCAAGTACGGCCGGGTGAACGGCAACTACATCCAGCAGATCGAGTACAACGACTGCAAGTTCGGCAACATCTGGGAGCCGGGCCAGGCGATCATCGCCTCGATCGGGCAGGGCTACATCGCGGTCACGCCGCTGCAGCTAGCAGACGCCTACGTAGCGCTGGCCAACGGCGGCACGCTGTACAGCCCGCGGATCGGCGAGGAACTCGTCAGCCCGAGCGGCAAGGTGGTTCAGCGGATCAACCCGCCGGTCGTCGGTCACGTGCCCGCAAGCCAGCGCACGCTCGCCTACATGCGCTCCGCGCTGCAGGGAGTGGTGATCTCTGGTACGGCGGCAGGCACCTTTGCCGGCTTCCCGCTGAACAAGCTGTGCGTGGCAGCCAAGACTGGAACCGCTCAGGTGGTCAACAGCAACGACACGTCGGTGTTCGCCTCGTTCGCGCCGTGCAGCCATCCGCAGTACGTGGCGGTCATGATGATTCCCGATGCTGGCTATGGCGCCGACGTGTCCGGTCCTGGCGTCCGGCAGATCTGGGAGGCGATCTACGGCCTGCAGGGCCACAAGGCTGTGCTGCCCGGTGGCCAGCTGCCCGCGCTGCCGCACATCACCGCCGCGGGGAACGTCGTGCAGACCGCCGCCCCGGTGCTGCTCGGCCAAGGGCCGGCCAGCAACCCGGCGGCGGGCGCGCAGCCGTGGGTGCCGCTGCCAGCCGATGTCGCTGTCGGCGGCAAGTCCGGGAGGTTCGCCGGATGAGCTACTGGCGCGGCTCCCCGGACCTGGCGAAACGCCGGCTATCGCGGTCGGCGTCGGGCTCGGCCGCCTACCGTGGCCTGCCGCCGGTCCGGCTCGACGGCGGCACCGCCCGACGAGTCGTCCTGCCGCCTGGCCCGGACTTCGGCCGCGGCGGCCGCGGCGGCCGGAGCAGGCTGCGGCGGCTTTCGGGGCAGGTCTTCGGGTCCGGCTCGCCGCTGCGGCAGCTGGACTGGATCCTGCTCGCGGCGGTGCTGACGCTGTGCGCTCTCGGCGCGCTGCTGGTCTGGTCGGCGACCGTAACGAGCGGGCCGAGCACTTCGGACCCGTACCTGGCCAAGAGCATCCTGAATATCTCCCTCGGGCTGGTGCTCATGGCCGTCGTCAGCATGCTCGACTACCGGCAGCTCCGGCAGTACGCGCCGTTCGTACTGGCAGCATCCTGTCTCGGCTTGCTTGTCGTGCTGCTGCCGCTCGGCAGTCTCACCGCACCGGTGAACGGCGCGAGGTCGTGGATCAGCCTGCCGGGCGGATTCCAGATCGAGCCGTCTGAGTACGCCAAACTGTCCGTCATCTTGGTCGGCGCGATGTTCCTTGGCGACGTTCCCCGGCGGGCGGCACGGCCCCGGCTGCGTGCAGTGGCGATCACGCTCGGCGTGTCGGCGGTGCCGCTCGTGCTCGTTCTCGCAGAGCCTGACCTCGGTGTCGTGATGCTGCTGCTGGCGCTCATTCTCGGGATGATCACGCTGTCGGGCATCCGGCTGCGGTGGCTGGCCGCCCTCCTTTCGGCCGGCGCGGCTGGCTTTTTCGGCGTCATCAAGCTGCACCTGCTCAAGGCCTATCAGGTGAGCAGGCTGTCCTCGTTCCTGCATCCGTCGGCGGATCCGCTGGGGACCGGGTACAGCGCCTTTCAGTCCAAGATCGCGATTGGCTCAGGCGGGCTGACCGGCCAGGGCCTCTTCCACGGTCAGCTCATCTCCGGCGGGTTCGTGCCAGAGCAGCACACCGACTTCATCTTCGCGGTGGCCGGCGAGGAACTAGGCTTCGCCGGCTGCCTGGTGATCATCGGGTTGCTCGGCATCGTGCTGATGTGCGCGATCAGGATCGCGGCACGGGCTGACGATCAGTTTGGCATGCTGGTGGCCGGCGGGATCGCCATCTGGTTCGCCGTCCAGGCATTCATCAACATCGGCATGACGATCGGCATCATGCCGGTTACCGGCCTGCCGTTGCCGTTCGTCTCCTATGGCGGCTCGGCCCTGTTCGCCGACATGATCGCGATCGGCGCGCTGCAAACCGTGCACAGGCACCGTGCCGTGTTTTCCTGAGCCTGGTCGCACTGGGGTATCAAGGTGTCGAGATCGGCCGCCGCTAAGCAGGCCGCGTCGGCTCCCGGTCCGGCAGGAAGCGCGCGGCTAGCCGGCCAGCCGGGCGTGACGCTCGTGTCGCTGAAGCCGTCTCGTGCCCGCTGGGCGCTGGTGGTGAAGTCCCGCCGCCGATCAGCCGCACAGCACGGTCGGGCGTGGACGATTGAGCACAATGGCCGCCGTTACGCGGTGTTCAGCTCGGACGGCGAACTGCGGGTGACCGATGCCCGGTGTCCGCACAGTGGCGGGCCGCTCGCCGACGGCGTCGTCGGCGACGGTGCCGTCACCTGTCCGTGGCACTGGTATTGCTTCGATTTGCGAACCGGCGACTGCCGGACGGCCGCCGGTTACCGGCTGCGCACCTACCCGGTGCTGAGCCAGGGCGGGCGGCTGTTCGCCCAGTTGCCCGCCGGCGCCCGGCGCCGCCGCTGGTGGCGGCTGCCGCGTTAGCGCGGACTTCCGTGCAGCGCTCTCGACCCTCAACTGAAGGGTGCTCGTTGTGGCAGCGGTAAGCCTTGGATGGCTCTGACGTGCGCGTTCGTCTGCTTGGGCGTGAGAGAACCGGTTCGTTGTCAAGGCTAATTTAGCTGATATCCGACCGGTCAGATCTCGCAGTAGATCGAGGGACAGCGTAGCGCCAGGCAGGTACTTGCCCCCCGCTCGTGACCAGAAACAGGGCATGTGACCAGCAGAAACAGCCGAGGCAGTTTCCCGGCGCCCGACCGCGGCGCGCCTTCCGGTTTCGGTTCAGTACAAGTGGTAAAACAGTCACATGTCAGCGGAACCAGCCCCGTACCGGCAGGGCTGGGAAGCATTCGCCCGGCCCGCCCACGTCAGCCAGCGCCGGTACGAGGCAGTCCGCGCCTACGTCTGCGAGGGTGCCCCGCTGGCCGAGGCCGCCGCCCGGTTCGGGTACACCCCGCAGGCGCTGGCCTCGCTGGTCCGCGACTGGCGGGCCGGCACGCTGGTCCTGTTCGCCGAGCCGGGCCGGCCCGGCCGCAAGAACGCGCCGAAGAAAGACGCCGCCCGCGGCCGCGTGGTGGAGTTGCGCCGCCAGGGCCAGTCGGTCTATGAGATCAGCACCCGGCTGGCCGCCGAGGGCACGCCGCTGAACCGCACCGGTGTCGGGCAGATCCTGGCCGAGGAGGGGTTCGGCCGGCTGCTGCGCCACCCCGAGCCCGAGGCCAGCATCAGCCCGGCCACCGTAGGGCGGGACACCAAGCTGCCCCGCGCCAAGGTCATCGACTTCGCCGCATTCCCCGCCGCGGCCACCACGCGGCTGGCCGGGCTGCTGCTCGCGGTCCCGGACCTGGTCGCCCTGGACCTGCCTGCCCTGGCCCGCAAGGCCGGCTACCCCGGCACGAAGGTGATACCCGCCGTCAGCTGGCTGCTGTCCCTGCTTGCGCTGAAGCTGACCGCCACCCGGCGGGTCAGCCATGTCGATGACCTGCTGGATGATCCGGCCAGCGCCCTGTTCGCCGGGCTGGCGATCCTGCCCAAGAAATCCGCGCTCACCGACTACTCCTACCGGCTCTGCCATGACCACCAGCGGGCGTTCCTGGCCGGCCTGGACGCCAAGCTGATCGGCGCCGGCCTGGCCACCGCGGCCGAAGCGGTCTTCGACCTGGACTTCCACGCCGTCATGCACTGGGGCAACGACCCCGCCCTGGAAAAGCATTACGTGCCCACCCGCTCCCAGCGCGCCCGGTCGGTGCTCACCTTCTTCGCCCAGGACTCCCAGACCCGCAACCTGGTCTACGCCAGCGCCGACCTGTCCAAGGCCACCCAGCACCGGGAGGTCATCGCGTTCTGCGACCACTGGAAGAACGTCTCCGGCCACGACCCGAAGATGCTGGTCATGGACCAGAAGGTCACCAACCAGGCCGTGCTCGGCGAACTGGACGGCCGCGGCGTCAAGTTCCTGACCCTGCGCATGCGCTCGGCGGCCCTGATCCGCCACATCAACAGCCTGGCCCCGGCCGGCTACAAGACGATCACACTGGACCGGCCCGGCCCGCACAGCAAACCCAAAGTGCACGAGGACAAAGCCGTGCGCCTGACCAGCTACCCCGGAACCGTCCGCCAGCTCGTCGTCACCGGCCTTGGCCGCGACCAGCCCACCGTGGTCATCACCAACGAGCACCAGGCCACCATCCGCAACCTGATCACCCAGTACGCCCGCCGGATGACCATCGAGCAGCGCCTGGCCGAGATCATCCGGGCGTTCTGCGCCGACGCGCTGTCTTCCACGGTCAACCTCAACGCCGACCTGGACATCACGCTGTGCGTGCTGGCTCAGGCACTGCTCGCCGCGTTCCGGACCCGACTCGGCACCGGCTACGCCGCCGCCACCCCCGACACCCTCCAGCGGCGCTTCCTCGACAGCTCCGGAACCATCGCCGTCAACGGCGATACCGTTACCGTGCGTATCGACCGACGCGCCTACTCACCTGTGCTCCGCCAGGCCAGCCTCCCGCCCGACACCACCGTCCCCTGGTGGCACGGCCGCCGCCTGCACTTCGAGTTCAGCTAACTCAGGGCCGAATAAGCTGCGTGGAAATCCGCG
>DAHVAR010000088.1 GCA_027314515.1 Actinomycetota bacterium | reverse complement strand
CACGACAACCACCGATGCCGCACGCGCCGAGCACGGGCACGGCATCACCCAAGTGCAGGAGCAGCTCGTCTACCACGTCACTAGCCTGGCCCAGTCGGTCCTGTACGAGGCCGAGCGGCTGATGGCGGACCTGGCCAAGACTGCTTCTGAGCGCGTCCTCGGCCGCGACGGAAACGACGGCAGCGTGTCTGTCGACATGGCGCACGCCGCCGATGTCATCGGCGAGGCCCTTGACTGCATCGATGTCGCTTCCGAGCAGCTGTCCCGGCTGAACGTCGACATCCGGATGCGCCTCGAACCCGGTAACGACCACGGGTTCTGACAAGTAATGCCGGGCCTGGAGAACGCCCATTCCCCGGCCCGGCCAGCCACCCGCTCATCCACCAGCACAGCAATGCGAAGCAAAGGAGAACGTGGCAATGAACCACGCTAACAGCACCCAGGCGGGCCGTCATGTGTAAGCCCTCCCGCTCTTACATGGGCACCGCCAGGACCGCCGACGCCGTCGGCGTCCTCGCAACCGTCGTCATCGGCCTGGCCGTGATCGGCATCGTCGGCCCGATCGTCCTGTCGGTCGGCCGCGCCGTGGCCGAGGTCGCCAAGCTCGCCGCGATCGGCATCGGCTCCGGCGCCATGATCGCCGTGATCATCTGGGTCACCGTCCAGATCCTGCGCGCCACTGCGGGCAGCCGCCCGGCATCGCGGATCTACCTGACCGCCCGGCAGGAACCCGCCCGCATCACCGGCAAGCCGGTCAGCGAGCAGAACTGCCTTACCTGCGGGGACACCGGCCGCATCGTCCGCGTCATCGGCCAGGGCGACTCGCTGCGGATCCGGGCCTGCCCGGACTGCCAGCCCGCCCAGCTGACCAGGTGAGGCCATCATGCCGGCCCGGACAGCACGGAACTACCGCAACAACCCCTACCCCCTCGATGAGCTGATGCAACGGACCCACCACAGTGCCATCGGCACGATGTGGCGGTACCGCACCGAACTGCTCACCCCCCTGCTGGTCATCGACAGCGTCAAGGTCCTGGCACTGCTCCTGCCACTGTTCCTGGCCATCATCACCATCGCCGCAGCGATCACGGTCGTGATGCTGCTGCCCTGGACCCGCCGGCCGGTCATCCGCCGGGCCTGGTGCGTGCTGTCACGGCACCGCATCCAGCGGGTCTGCTACGAGACCCGGATGCACACAAGGTCCGGGCGGCTCCCCCTCGTGCTCCGCATCCACCCACGGAGGTGGGTGAGCGGGCACTGCTGTGGTGCCGTGCCGGGATCTGCGCCGAGGACTTCGAAGCCCACGCCGGCGAGATCGCCGCCGCCTGCTACGCCCGCCAGGCCCGCATCACCGTGTCCAAGAGGCGGGCACAGCTGGTCACCCTCGACATCGTGCGCCGCGACACCCTCGCCGCCCACCACGTCATCCCCGCCAGCCTCCACGACGGCTGGATCACCGGACGGCCCGGTCCCGCCGCCTGACAGGCACCCGCGGAACGCCGCCCCTTCTCATCACCCGGAACCAATGCCCTTCTGGAAGGGAGTGCTGGCATGCCAGCAAACGTCGAATCCATGTTCTCAGTCCGCCAGATGCCCTGGCACCGTGAAGGCACCGTCTTAGCGGACTATCCCGGCGACTGGGCCACCGCCCGCAGCCTCGCCGGCCTGGACTGGGACCCCGTCCCCGCCACCGTTTACGCCCTCGACGGCGTCCACGATGACGGCACACCCGCATACGAGCCGGTCGCCGGGTGGAAGGCGATCACCCGGTCCGACACCGGCGCGATCCTGTCGGTCAACAAGGACTCCTACACCCTGATCGACCACGGTGAGATGGGCGAGATCGTCGAAGCCGTCCTGGCCCAGCCCAACGTCCGATGGGAAACCGCCGGCGTGCTCGACGGCGGCCGGTCCGTGTGGTGCCTGGCCCTGCTCGACGAGCCGGTGAACCTTGCCGGGGATGACAGCGTCACGCTGCCGTACCTGGCCATCACCAACCGGCACGACGGCACCGCCGCCTGCGCCCTGCGCGCCACCGCGGTCCGGATCGTGTGCGCCAACACCTTCCGCGCCGCCGAGCTCGAAGGTGAGCGGACCGGCGCCACCTTCTCCTTCATCCACAAGTCAAGCTGGCGGAACCGGATCGAGGAAGCCCGCCAGGCCGTCACCGGCGCTCGCACAGAGATTCACCGCTACCAGGAACTAGCTGTCGAACTGCTGGCGCTCCCGATAACGCCGAAGCAGCGGGAGCTGTTCGTCACCCAGTTCATCCCCATGCCACCCGAAGGACTGATCACCGACCGGGTTGCTAGGAACGTTGAGGAAGCCCGGCAGGCCCTCCGGCTCATCTTCGAGTCCAAGACCACCGAGCAGGTCGCCGGCACCGGCTACGGCCTCATCCAGGCCGCCGGCGAGTACCTCGACCACGTCCGCGCCGCCCGGTCCTGGGAAACCCGGCTCAACCGGACCCTCATCCGGCCCGAGCCGCTCAAGCACCGGGCACTGTCCCTCATCCGCGAAGTCACCCTCGCGGCATGACCCACACGCGGGGCGCCATCCGGACGATCACCCCGGAGGCGCCCCGCCCCAACGAAAAGCAGGGAGGCCAAGCGCCATGGACCTCATCAGCACCAGCTGGTCGTGCGCCCGCTGCGGCGCCGCGTTCATCAGCACCCCGCCCGACAGCGGCCTGTGCGACGACTGCACCGTCATGTCGCTCCGGGAGATCTTCTACGGGCTTGCCCGCACCCCGCTCAGCGCCAGCCAGGCCGATTGGCTGCGCGACATGGCCACTGACGCAATCGCTTACCGCAACGCCCAGACCGGCACCTGCCCAGCCTGCCAGGGAACCGCGACCGAGGCGTGCGGGGACCACACGGCGCAGTGGTCCCGCATCCAGGCCTACCGGCAGCTGGGCCGCGACCTGGCAGGGGAGGCGGCCTGTCATGAGCGCTGACACCATCCCGGTCGCCGGGTACTCGATCTGGAAACCCATCCACCTCGGCTCCGACGAACTCGGCCGCCGCGTCGAAGTCACTCTCGCCGAACGCAACATGCTCATCGGCGGCGAGCCCGGCGGCGGCAAATCCGTCGCCCTCCAGCTGATCGTCGCTCACGGCGCCCTGTCGCCGGACTGCCGGCTCATCCTGATCGACGGCAAGCGCGTCGAACTCGGCCTGTGGCGCGACTGCGCCGACAAATTCATCGGCCCCAGCATTGACGACGCGATCGACGTCATGCACTGGCTGCAAGGGCAGATCGACGAGCGCACCGAATGGCTGCTCGACCACAAGATGCGCAAGATCACCCCCGGCCTGCACTGGCCCGTCTACCTCGTGCCCATCGACGAGGTCGCCTACTACTCCGCCACCGTCGGCACCCCCGGCCAGCAGAAAGAATTCAACGCCTGCAACCGCGACATCGTTGCCCGCGGCCGCGCGCCCGCGCATCATCCCCGTCGAAGCCACCCACCGGCCCTCCGCCGACATCATCCCCACGTCCTTGCGGGACCTGTTCGGCTACCGGTGGGCCTTCCGCTGCTCCACCGAAGCATCCTCCGACACCATCCTCGGCCACGGCTGGGCCAACCAGGGCTACAGCGCCACCGAGATCGACCCCCAGGCCCGCGGCGTTTCCTGGCTCCGCGCCGAAGACGGCATCCCCCGCCGCGTCAAAGCCGCCTACCTCACCGACCAGCAAATCATCGAACTAGCCGCCTGGGCCGCCCAAGCCCGAGCCGTGCACAGCGCGAATCCTTCGGTCGACGCCGGGAACGTCGTCGAGCTGCACAAGTCCGGTGACGCGGCATGAACACCTGTTACGGCGACACCTGTCCCGCCTGCGGCAGCAGCGAAGTCCTCCCCTACGCCGTCATCCTGGGTGGCACCGAGGAATACGGCTACCAGTGCCAGGCCTGCCAGGTCAGCTGGCCTGTCCTCACCCACCACGACGCCATCCCGGCTCCCATTGCTGCAAGCCTGCACGGCGCCCGCTCCGTCGCGAGCCGCGTATGACTGCCCTGGCGCTGGCTCTGCTCCCCGTCCTCACCGACAGCAGAACGGGGAACGGGGCGAGCACCGGGACACTCGGCGACGAGCTTCTCGAAAGAGCCGCCCGCGACGATTACGACCACTGGCTCGCCACCACCCTCCCGGCCGGCGGCTGCGTCCGGCCGATCCGGCTGCGCGGAACCATCCGCGACATCGATCCGGCCACCGGCGAACTCCTCGGCCGGGTCGATACAGAGAACCTGCCAGACAAGGTGATCTACCTGCCGTGCGGTGACCGGCGCGCATCGGTCTGCCCGCCCTGCGCCGAAACCTACCGGGCCGACACTTACCAGCTCATCCGCGCGGGCCTGGCCGGTGGCAAGGGCATCCCCGAATCCGTCGCCTTGCACCCGTGCGTGTTCGCCACGTTCACCGCACCATCCTTCGGTCCTGTGCACACCCGCGTGACGACTCCAGAAGGCAGGATTGCCCGGTGCCGGCCACGCCGCAAAGCGTCCTACTGCACGCACGGGCAGCGGCTCTCCTGCGGCCAGCGGCACAAAGAGGATGAGCCATGCCTGGGCCGGCCGCTGTGCCCGGACTGCTACGACTACAACGCCGCCGTTGTCTGGAACGCCCACTCGTCCGAGCTCTGGCGCCGCACGATCATCACCTTGCGCCGCCAGCTCGACAAAACGGCTAAGACCCACGGCACCCGAGTCCGGCTCTCGTATGCCAAGGTCGCTGAGTTCCAGCGCCGCGGGCTGATCCACTTCCACGCCATCTTCCGGCTCGACGGAATCGACCCGGTGTATCCCGAGCGGACGATCCAGCCCCACCCGGCCATCACGGCCGGGCTCCTCGCCGTGCTCATCCGCCAGGTTGCCTCCGCCGCCTGGTTCGCCACCGTCCCGCATCGGGTCAAGCCACAGGGATGGGACATCAGATGGGGCGCTCAGGTGGACCCGCGCGTGGTCAGGCTCACTGATGACGGTGATGTCACGGATGTTGCCGTCGCGTCATACCTGGCCAAGTACGCCACCAAGAGCACCGAGCCAGCAGGAATCCCGCCCGGCAGAATCACAGCAGAGAACGCCGAGATCTGGGCCGACAAGCGCACGCATCAGGGACGGCTGATTCGCGCCTGCCTCAGAATCGGAGGGCATCCGCACGAGGACTTCCAGGCCCTGCGCCGCTGGGCGCACATGCTCGGCTACCGCGGCCACTTCGCCACGAAGAGCCGCCGCTACTCCACCACGATGCGCGCCCTCCGCGCCGCCCGGCACGACTGGCACCGCCGCCAGCATCAACTCCCCGGCCACCACGGCGATAAGACCGTCATCACTGAAACCGAGCTCGAATGGGCCGGATGCGGCTGGCGCACCACGGGCGACGCGCTCCTTGCTCTCTCCGCCGCTGCCCGCGCTCGCGACCATCGGCGCATAGCCCGCGAGGAGTCAGCCGCTGCTTCGTAAACATCACAGGGAGGACTGGCCGATGGAGCAGCTTCCGTATCAGGTACGAGACGAGGTCGGCAACGCTACGGTCCCGCGGATTCCGCGGCTACTGCTAACCGTTGAAGAGGCCGCCAACTGCCTCGGCGTGTGTCGATCGATCATGTTCAAGCTCATACGCCAGGGCGACGTGAAGTCCGTCAAGGTAGGCCACCTGCGCCGCGTCACTCCGGCAGCTCTCGAAGAGTTCATTCACAACCTCAGCACTTCAGCAGATTCTGCTGCCTAGATGGCACGGGCAAAGACGAGCCGCGAAGCCAACCTTCGGTCGAGCATTTACAAGGGCCAGGACGGCTACTGGCACGGCCGCGTCACGGTCGGAGTTCGCGATGATGGGAGTCCAGACCGTCGGCACGTGATGTCGAAGGACAAAGCCAAAGTCACAGCCAAGGTCAGGCGGCTCGAAAAGCAGCGTGATGACGACCAGGTCATCAATCCCGGCCGGGCCTGGACTGTGGATCGCTGGCTCACTCACTGGCTGGAATATATCGCCAGGCCGTCAGTTCGCTACAAGCCCTATATCGGGTACCGCACCGCCGTTAACCGCCACCTCATCCCAGGCCTGGGAGCACACCGGATCGATCGCATTCAGCCCGAGCACTTCGAGAAGCTGTATGTGAAGATGCTGGCCAAGGGGCTGAAGCCCGGCACTGTCCATCAGGTGCACCGGACAGCGCGCACAGCTTTCGGCGAAGCCGCCAATCGCGGATATATTGCCAAGAACCCCGTCGCGCTGGCCAAGCCACCGCGTGTTGAAGACACTGAGGTCGATCCATTCGAGGCCGAGGAAATCGAGCGGATTATCACGTACGCGCTGCGCCAACGCAACGGTGTTCGGTTCGTGCTAGCGCTTGCGCTCGGTCTCCGCCAGGGAGAAGCGCTCGGCTTGAAATGGTCGAGGCTGCACGAGCCGAGCAAGACCCTGGAGATCATGAAGGGGCTGCAGCGCCAGACGTGGCAGCACGGCTGCGAGGACCCGCACGCCTGCGGCTCCCGCTATCACAAGATCAAGCCCTGCCCGAAGGACTGTAAGCGGCACCAACGCGAGTGCCCGCCCCCGTGCCCGCCAGACTGCACCAGCCATGCCCGCTGGTGCCCTCAACGGAAAGGCGGCGGCCTGGTGGAGGTTGAAGTCAAGTCAGCCGCAGGGCGGCGGGGCATCGCTCTGCCTCAGCAGCTCTTCGCGCTGCTCGCTGAGCACCGCAACCGGCAAGACCAGGAACGCGACCATGCCGGGACTGAGTGGCATGAAGACGACTGGATGTTCGCACAGCCGACCGGCAGGCCGATCGACCCGCGCCGGGATCAGTACGAGTGGAAAGCCCTGCTTCGGGCGGCGGGTGTCCGCGAAGCCAGGCTCCACGACGCCCGGCACACAGCAGCGACGACCCTGCTGCTTCTCGGCGTCCCCGAACGAGCGGTCATGGACTTCATGGGCTGGTCCGATGCCGCGATGGTCAAGCGCTACAGCCACGTCACGGCCAGGCTCCGCCGCGACATAGCCGACCGGCTCGACGCTTACCTCTGGACGCCGAATGAGACTTAAAATGAGACTGGCGACGTCGCCAGCTAGAGCAAAAGGATCTTGTGCCAGGCATATTGCCTGGTCAGAGGTGGTGGTCAGGGGCGGGGTCGAACCGCCGACCTTCCGCTTTTCAGGCGGACGCTCGTACCAACTGAGCTACCTGACCGGGCTTGGCGGCAGGCCCTCGGCGGGGAGGTCCTGACGCCATACGAGCGGTCCTGACGGGATTTGAACCCGCGACCTCCACCTTGACAGGGTGGCGAGCACTCCGAGCTGCTCTACAGGACCAAACGTTGTGCCGGGTTAGACCCAGCGTGCCCCCAACGGGATTCGAACCCGTGCCGCCGCCTTGAAAGGGCGGTGTCCTAGGCCGCTAGACGATGGGGGCTCGACGGTTTTCGCCGCCTTGCCCGTGGCGCCCGCCGTCGGGGACCACGCCAGCATAGGGGACGAACGGCACTGCCGGCAAAGCGGGCGCCGAACCTGCTCAGCCATCACGCGAACTGGCTCCCGGCAGGTTCGCGCTCCGCGCCGGGAACTCGCTCGCCCTGAGCTAGCGCGGCCCGCTCGACGTGCCACTCTTGTTGATCATCTTCTCGGCGATCGAGGCCGGCTCGCCTTCCTCCGGGACCAGCGCCCAGGCCAGCACGTATGCCAGCGCGCCGAACCCGCCGAACAGGGTCAGCACCGCCACTATTACCCGGATTAGGTTCGGGTCAACGCCCAGGTAGTCGGCCAGCCCTACGCAGACGCCGGCAAGCCAGCGGCCCTCGAGCTTGCGTTCTAGCCGCTTGCCGCCGCCGAACCCGCCGGGACCACCCCAGCCTCCTGAGCCGGGGCCACCCGATCCGCCAGGCCCAGGGTGAGGCGCCTGGGCCCCGTTCCCGCCATTTACTTCGCTCATGTAAGCAATGATGCCGCAGGCACGGCGGCCCGGCGCCCTCCGCCCTGACGGCCCGAATACGCTAGCAGCAATGCCGCGGCCAGCCCCGGGCCCGCAGAGAGGACCAGCCAGATGCCCCGCGATCCCGCGCCGACCGACCTGCTCCGCATCGATGACGAGCTCAGCGACTCCGAACGGCTGGTCCGCGACACCGTCCGCAAGTTCGCCGCAGACCGCATCCTGCCGAACGTCGCCGACTGGTTTGAGGCCGGCACCCTGCCCAGGGAGCTGTTCCCGGAGATCGGCAAGCTCGGCATGCTCGGCATGCACCTGAAGGGCTACGGCTGCGCCGGCATGGGCGCGATTGCCTACGGCGTGGCCTGCCGCGAGCTCGAAGCCGCCGACTCCGGCCTGCGCAGCCTGGTCTCGGTCCAGGGCTCGCTCGCCATGTTCCCGATCTGGAAGTACGGCTCGGACGAGCAGAAGGAGGAGTGGCTTCCGCGCATGGCGGCTGGCGAGGCCGCCGGCTGCTTCGGCCTGACCGAGCCCGATCACGGATCCGATCCCGGCAGCATGAAAACCCATGCGATAAGAAACGGCGCAGACTGGGTCCTCACTGGATCCAAGATGTGGATCACTAACGGGGGGATAGCCGATATCGCGGTAGTCTGGGCTGCCACCGACAACGGCATCCGGGGATTCCTGGTGCCGCGCGGCGCTCGTGGCTTCACCACCCGCAACATTCACAAGAAACTGTCGCTCCGCGCATCCATTACCTCGGAACTGTATTTCGACGACGTGCGGTTGCCGGGAAGCGCCGTTCTGCCAGGCGTGACTGGCTTGAAAGGCCCGTTGTCCTGTCTGTCGGAGGCAAGGTACGGCATCTTGTGGGGCGTGACTGGCGCGGCCAGGTCCTGCTTCGAGGCCGCCGCCGAGTACGCCAGGACGCGCGAGCAGTTCGGCCAGAAAATCGGCGGGTTCCAGCTCACCCAGCGCAAGCTCGCCTGGATGCTCGCCGACCTGCAGCGCGCCCAGTTGCTCGCGCTGCACCTGGGTCGGCTGAAGGAGGCCGGCCAGATCACGCCGGAGCAGGTCAGCCTCGGCAAGATGAGCAACGTCCGGACTGCGATCGACATCGCGCGTGAGGCGCGGACCGTCCTCGGGGCCAACGGCGTGACGCTCGAGTACCCGGTGATCAGGCACGCTAACAACCTGGAGTCAGTGCTGACCTACGAGGGCACCGAGGAGATCCACACCCTCGCCCTCGGCCAGGCGATCACTGGCATCTCCGCATACCGGTAGCCGAAGTTCGCTCACGGTGAATGTTGATCTGTTGTTGCCCTGTATAGCAACAACAGACTCACATCCATGGAGCGGAAGTAGGCTCGCGGGGTGACTCAGGCAGCGGTGTCCCCGGCTAGTGACCGGGCGCAGGTCCGGAACAGGCTGACGGGCCTGCTGGACCGGGCGGCGGCTGGGGAATTTCCGCCCGCTGACGGCGGCGTAGAGTTCCTCGGTCAGCCTGCCGAGCGGGACGCCGGGGTCATCTCACTGACGGGTTTCGCGGTCGTCTTCGCTGACACCGATCCCGTCTGGATTGCTGGTCAGCTGCCCGACGGCGACCTGTCCGCGCCGCTGAGCCCCGGGTTCCTGCACGCGCTCGGCCAGCGCCTGGGCCGCGAGCCGCACAGCATCGACATGCTGACCTGCGCCAGCGCGGTTCTCGGACGCCCGCCCGCAGAGCTGGACCTGACAGAGCTGGACGTTGGCGGCCGGTATGTGGCCGATACCGGTCTGGCCGACCGCAGTCCGGCCGACCGCAGTCCGGCCGATCCGACGCGAACCGCCGTGCCAGGGACGCATGCCCGGATCGCGCGAGCACTCCGCTACCGGGACGACGCTCGGGTCTGGCAGGCCGACGGCGGAATAGTCGCGCTTGGCCGCGGGGTGGCTGGCCGCTGGGAAGTGTCTGTCGAGGTCGAGCCGGACTTCCGCGGTCGCGGGCTGGGTCGTCAACTCGCGTCAGCGGCGCGCCACCTGGCGCCCGGCGGCGCCACGGTTTGGGCGCAGATCGCGCCAGGCAACGCGGCGAGCGTCCGGACGTTCTTGCGGGCCGGATTCCGGCCGGTAGGCGCCGAGGCGCTGCTGACGCCGGCCGGCGGCGGGCACGGGGCAGCCCGCAGCCAGAACCGGTGAAACGATGGGCAGCATGAGCGACACCGCGGTCACCGACAATCCGGATGGCTCCAGGCTGGAAGTCAGCGCCGACGGGGAACTTGCCGAGCTGGTATACCGCACCCGGCCGGGACGGCTGATACTCGTGCACACTGGCGTTCCCGCGGCGCTGAACGGTCGCGGCCTCGGCGGCGAACTGGTCCGCGCGGCCGTCCGCAAAGCCGCGCAGGAGGGCATGACGCTCGTGCCGCTGTGCCCCTTCGCCCGTAGCTGGCTTGAGCGGCACCCCGACGAGGCCGAAGCTGTGCCGATCGACTGGAGCGCTCAGTAGCGGCTGCGCTCTGATCCGCCAGGCCGCGGCGAGACGAGCAGGGTCTGGACGCCAGCGCCGACCTCCCCGGCGAGGTCCGACAGCCTTGTCTCAGCCAGGCCAGTCCCGGTGCCATCCATGGTGGTGACCGCATCGAGCAGCAGCCATTCAGCGGCCGGATCCCGGTGCAAGATCACAGTGAGGTCGACGTTGATGAAGATGTAGGCCCGCGGATCCAGGGCCATGCTCACCCCGCTGCCTGAGTCAGCGACCAGCAGCGCCCGCGACATCGGGAGCGTTTCCTCGCCGGGCAGTAGCGGGATACGCGGCTTCGCCCACGTCGTGCCCGGACCCGGCTCGCCGAAGTTGCCTGCCTGAAAGCGCCATTCGATAGCGGACAGATAGCCATCGACGTTGCCGCCAGGAAACCTTGGAGTCGCATCCGCCGCCGGAAGTTCGGGCGCGGCCGCAGCCGAGGCCGGGGCCGCAGCAGCAGCAGCCGCGGCCCTGCTGACGATCGGCGCGCCGGCCAGCTTCGCGATGCGCCACCCCCGCGCGACCAGGACAGGCCGGCCGCCCGATTCCAGGGTGGTCTCCAGCAGTGCGACGCGCTTGCCGGGCCGGAGCGTCCGGGTCCGGGCTGTGAGCGCGCCGACCGGGACCGGGCGCAGGATGTCGACGGCAACTCTAGCCAGCCGCATGTTCTCGTCCGGCTCGTGTCGTTCTAGCTCGCGTGCGGCCAGCGCGGACGGCGGGCCGCCGTGCTGTGCATCGGGGCTCCACGGCCCGGCGGTTGCCCCGGTCGCGACAAAGCTGCCCAGGCCGGCGGGCTCGAAGAAACTCGTGTGCACGAAGCGGGATATTACCGGCAGGATGTTGGCTGTCGTGAGGTGCCTGCGCCGAGCCTGCAATATGTGCCGCCACGCTGACTCGTCCCCCCCCGCGCCGCTCTCGGCAGCCGAAGTGGTGCTCAGCTACGTGCAGTTTCCGGGAGTCGGTACGCTTCGTCCGATGGCGCCTGTAGTTCATGGCGCCGCGGGGCGTTAGCTCAATGGTAGAGCAGCGGACTTTTAATCCGTGGGTTCTGGGTTCGAGCCCCAGGCGCCCCACCAAATGGGTCATTGCGCGAACACCCGACACTTCGCCGCTGATGTCGGCCGGTCCTGTGCCCGTTGCCTGTGGGATGCGGAAGATGGGGACGATCCGGCCCGGTCCGGTGATCTTGACCTGGGCGACCAAAGCCTCGACGAGTGCCTTCCGCTGGCTGTGGCTGCCCGAGGCGATGACCTGGTCGATGTGATCGGCGACCTCGCGCAGCGTCGCGGGCGGCGGCATCGCCGGTTCTGCATCGAGTTGGCTGCCCAGTTCGTCACGGCGGGCGGTGAGCTGCCGGGTTCTGGCCTTGAGCTGCGCGAGCCGCCCGGCGAGGTCTTCGAGGTCGAGGGTGCCGTTCTCGAACGCGGCCAGGTACCGGTCGATCGCCGTGTTCGCCTTGACCATCTCGCGCTCGGTTGCGGTTAGCTCGGCTCGCCGCGTTTCTTGCTCGGCTGTGTGGCTGGCCTGAGCCTTAGTGCTCTGGGGCGGAA
>DAHVAR010000271.1 GCA_027314515.1 Actinomycetota bacterium | reverse complement strand
GCTCTTATTTCACTGCTCCGGTGCTCGGCCAGTCGGGTCTGGGGCGCGGTACACGAGCGATTAGACGACAATGAGCCGGTCGCCGTCGTGTATCTGGTAGCTCTCGTAGTGGCTGCTGTCGTCGAAGACGACGATCGTGATGCCGGAGGCAAAGCTAAGCGTCAGGGTGCCGTCACAGGCGCCAGAGACGTCGTCAAGGTGTGCGCCGAGGAGCGCGGCAAGCTGGGCTGCGCCGCCCGGCATGGTGGTGAACTCCTCCCGGCCGCGGGCGGGATCTTCGACTGCGTATCTGCTCTCGATGCAGACGCCGCGGTTGTTGCCGTCGAAGTTGAGCTGTATCTGATGCTGGCCGATTGTCACCTGGACCAGGCGGGCACCGCGGAACGACGGCACCGCAAAGTCATCCGGGAGCCCGTACACGAGAAGATCATCCCTGATGTGACCAGGTGCTGCCAGCCGACGGCCCTACGGGCAGGACGGCATGCGGCATGCTGACCGGGTGGAGAGTGATCCTGGCGCAGGCTACGCCAGCTGGCGGCCAGCGGCACTGCCCGATCCATGGGTCATTGTGCCCTCAGCACTGCGTGGCGCTCTGGAAGCCGAGTTGAAGGCCGAGGTTGCCGAGGGCCACGAACTGTCCAGCCTGCATGTCACGGCCATCGCCCGCTGTGGCGCGTGCGACAACGCGGTGTTCCGCATCGAGACCAGTCCGATCTGATTCGCGCTGGCGCATCTGTCCTGGCGGCAACGCCGGGAGCAGCCGCCATGGCCGCTCACAACGCGGCTATCGCTGCCCTTGTCAGCAAGCCTCCAAGCGCATCGCCACATGGCATGAGCCGCGCTGCGCACGGGAACGGTCCTTACGCTCGGCGTCAGTGAGGAAATTGATGGCCCAGCGCGGGCATCGTCGCGCGGTCGGCCGGTGCCACGTCCCCTGCGACTGGTGGACGATCTGATTATGACTGAACTGACTGCCGCGCAGGTGCTAGCGCTTACGGCCCTCGCTGAAGGCCGCCCGATAACGACCGCCGAACTGGTCCGTGCAGTGGCGGACATGGGCATGCACCTTGGCGGGGAGAGTATGCCGCAGCCACGGTTCGGAGTCTGGCTGAACAGGGTATGGCCGAGCGGACCCCGGCGGCCAGCTTGGGCAAGTACCGGATCACGGCACACGGCCGGGCGTGGCTTACTTCCCACACCTTGTCCGAAGAGAGCGACAGCTGAAGCAAGGCGCCGTTGTGAAACCACCGAGAAGTCTCCGGTCACGCCCGGACGGCGGCACGAGCGGGCGGAGCTGATTCGCTCTGAGGTTGCTGTTCAGGTGGGTCCCGACCCTGGCGGATCACGCTGAACGCCAAGGGCTATCACCGTTCGTACCTGAGTCATGCGATCCGGGGCATCCGCGGATGTGGCCGGTCGGGCGCTACTGGGCCCACTGCATAATACGATTGTGTTATGAGCCGACCGGATGACGCTGAGGGGTTGCCGTCGCCATCGTCCGCGCTCTTGCAACTGGCGCGGCTGAAGGCGGACATGAGCCAGCGCGAGTTGGCTGACCGGGCGGGAGTTCCGGTGACGATGATCTCGGCGTACGAGCGTGATCAGCGCCAACCCACGCTGGCTACACTGCTGCGGCTGTTGCGCGCGGCAGGATTCGACCTGCGCCTGCACCTGGCGGCATACGATCCGCATGACGAAATCCTGACCGGCCTGGAAGCCGGGCGCTCGGACGCCGAGCGGCGCGATCGTGACCGGCAGATCGAGGCGTGGCGCGACGCAGTGCCCGTAGACGGCGCGGCTTGAGCGGCCGGGACAGCGTTGGCGAGCCGAGCCTGAATCCGGCAGCCATCGTGGCTACGCTCAACCGGCACCACGTCCGCTATGTCGTCATCGGCGCCTTCGCGGCGATCGCTCAGCGGGCCCCGATCCCGGCGACCAGAGACATCGACCTCACGCCCGAAGCGAGCCAGGGCAACCTGGCCCGGCTGTCGCGAGCCCTGACTGACCTGGGTGCGCGGATCCGGACTGAGGCGGTGCCGGAAGGTCTGCCTTTCCGCCACGATGCAACCTCGCTGGCGGCGGCCGAGGTCTGGAACCTGGTCTGCGCCGACGGCGAGTTCGACATCTCATTCCATCCGTCGGGGTTTGCCGGCGGCTACGCGGAGCTCACGGTCAACGCGCACCGTCTGCTGGTAGGGGAGGTGGAGGTCGCCGTCGCGGATCTCGCTGATGTGATCCGGTCGAAGGAGTCCGCAGGTCGTCCGAAGGATCTGCGCGTGCTGCCGCTGCTGTACCGGCATCTATCCGGGCGCCGCGCCGAGCGCGAAGCAGAACAGGGATGACTCCTTCGTCTCCTGGGCGCGGGAACGCCGTTCCGATCTAGCCGTCCGCCGGCCTGCTGCGAGCCCGCGCCCGGCGTCCTCTGTGCACCCCTGGACCAGGGCAAATCCGGGAGCCGAAGTGGGAGCCAACATAGACAGTCATCAGGCCGCATCAGGCGATGTCTGGCGAACATTCTTGCAGGCTGATGGCCCTTCTGGCGACACCTGGCGACACGTGCGACCGCAATTTGCTGATTTGAGAGCAGGAGGCCTCGGGTTCGAATCCCGCCATCCCGACGCGATTTTTCGAATGTGTTGTCAGTTATTGGAAGCTGGCGGCCACTTGCCAGCAGCTGTCGTCTGATGCCGGTCGGCGTGGCTGGGTGGCTGTGCACGTGAGCTGCCCTATGGCTCCCCGCTGTAGAGGGACACGGCCCCCGCCCAGCTGATCGAACTTCAGTTCATCCGATCGCAGCAGGCCGGCCGCGCCCTGGGTGCGCATGGCACGGCAAGTGCCCGAGTTGCTTGTTCCAATCAGCGCGCCGAGTGAGGGTCATCTGGGTGCCGACGAACCTCGGCTTCGTGAGCCCTCGACTTCTTGCTGTCATGCCGATGACAGCATTGCCGTGGCAGCCGCTGCGCTGCGCGGTTCGCGGGTGCGTGCCCTGGTGGCGTGCGATCGCCGCGTCGGTCAGGCCGACGGCCAGGAGGCTGAGCAGCGCCGCCTCGTCCTCATTCGGGCCCGCTTCCGGAGCTGGCAGCTCGCCGCTCGAGTGAATGGCGATTGCTTGCTCCCAGACCAGCTCGAACAGCGCAATGAACGTGTTCAGCACTGCGGACGCGCAAATCGCCGTAGCGCTGCTCAGATCGGCGGCAGTAGCCGTGCGATCAGCGCGCGGATTCGGGTGTATTGCTGATCGGCGGCCGTCTTGCTCAGGCGCTGCTGATCGGTCAGCACCCGCATGCCCCGGCCGCCCTGGCGGTCGAATAGCTCGCGGGTGAGGGCTGCGGCCTGGGCCGTGACTCCGCGGCTGAATGCCTCGGCTTCGAATCCGGCTGCGAAGCAGATCTCCAGGCAGCGCCAGACGTCGATGATGTCCGTGGCTTTCATCCGGACGCTGGTTGCATGGGCCTTGAGGGTTAGGGCGCTGACTTCGTCTGGGAAGAGCAGGCTGACTTTCAGCACGTGACCGCTCAGTCGGCGCAAGTCCAGTGCCAGTTCGACAGGAGCGCGTGCAAGGGCTATCTGGAGGCCGGGAACCTCCGTTGTCACGAGCTCGGTGCCTACTCGCACGTTGTGCCTTGGCCGGCTGGTGTAGGCGGGCACGAGGACATCGATGGCGGCGCGGTATGCGGGGGATTCGCCTCCGGAGATTCCTGCCGGAATTCAGAGACCGGTCTTTCGAATCTGTCGCCGGCGACCTGCTGGTACCCGGCTGCCTTGAGCCGACCGGCGATGTCGAGGTCGCGGGCGGCGATCGGCGGAATGCCGAGATCAGCGTCGAGGGTTTCCCGATAGAGGCTGGCACCGAGGTCCCAGCGGGCGGCAAGCGCGGTCACCATGAGGCCGCCGATGATGCGGTAGTCGGTGGTCTGGTCGTGAAGGAGGCTAGAAATGTCGGCGAGGGCGACATAGGTCAGGTCGTCAGCTACGGATGCTGCCGCCAGCGGGATGCGGCTCAGCGGGCCAGCAGCCATTGCCGTAGCTTTCCGGCGGCCTCAGCGCGGTCAGCGCCGCCCAGGTCCTGCAAGTCCCAGATCATCTGGACCGGGTCAGCAAGCGGGATGCTGGCGCCCTTGAACTCTCCGGCGATCTGTTGTGGCGGGAAGACGGACTGGTCGGTCGGCATCCTGGCGATCACATTGGCGTCGGTCTTCCCGGTGGCCTCGACGCCGCGGAGGACATCGGCATCGAGTGAGCGGTTGGTGTACACGATCAGGGTGCTGGGTCGGCGCCATGGGCGGATGAGGTCCGGTCCGACGTCGGCGGACACCGCCAGGTCACGCTGACCCGCGGGCGTTCGTGCCAGGCGCACGGCAACTTCCGTTAGCGGGTCGAGGCTGTAAAAGTACTGTTCCGATCCGCCCGGCCCTTCGTATTCGGTGAGGAAGCGATCGAGCAGGTCTTCGCGCCGCGGGTGCCAGCGCCCCCGGCCGGCACTGTCGACCAGGCCGAGGCCGTGCAGCTGCCGGAGTACCTGAGACGCCCTGGGCTGGGACACCTCCGCGCGGCCGGCCAGGGACGTCGCGCCGACGCTGACGTCGTCCGCTTGCAGGCCGATGAGGGTCCGGATGACGGCGTAGCTGCCTGACCCGTGGGGCAGTGTCCTGTGCCTGCGCGCAGGAGGAGAGCTCGTCCTGCGCTGCCGCAGCACTAGTCCCGCCGCGCGCAGATCGAAGTTCCCGTGCTCGTCGCCCCACGACCAGCCAGCGCC
>DAHVAR010000255.1 GCA_027314515.1 Actinomycetota bacterium | reverse complement strand
GGGCGACGGCTGTGGTGCTCTGCGGCAGCCTTCCGTCCGGGCTGCCCGCCGAGACCTATGGTTCCCTGACGAGCTACGCGACCGGCGCGGGCGTCCCGGTCATCCTCGACGCCGGCGGCAGCGCCCTGCGGCACGGTGCCGTGCGCGGTCCCGCGCTGGTGATCCCGTCCGGCCTGCCGGGAGATCTGGAAACGGGCGGTGTGCAGACAGCGGATAGCCTGGCTGCCGGATTGGTGGCGGCCGGCGCCGGCGCAGTCGTGCTGCCCACTGAGGGCGGCGTGCGGGTGGTCACCGGCCAAGGGGTGTGGCAAGCGGCGGCACCGCTGGCGGCCCGCCCCGATCACGACGAGCAGACAGCGGCCGGGCGCAGGGACGCGCTCGTGGCGGGCTTCGTGCCCGGCATCGCACTCGGCTGGTCGTGGCCGGACATGCTCCGGCACGCGGTGGCGCTGTCTTGCGCCGCGACGCCAGACGGTGCGGCGGACCTAGCTGGCTACGAGAAACTGCTGCCGGAAGTGACAGTCCGCGGCCCTGGCATCACAGCGTGAGTCTGCGGGACAGATCCGAGGCCATGACCCCGGCCGGGTCAATTTCGGCGCGCACGCGGCGAAACTCCGGCAGCCGCGGATACATCGCGGCCAGCGCATCGGCCCGAAGGCGTGAATCCTTGGCAAGGTAGACCCGCCCGTCGGCGGATACTACGTCCTCGTCGAGCGCGGCCAGCAAGCCAGCTAGACCGGGCGTGCGAGCGGGGAAGTCGAGCGCCAGGGTCCAGCCCGCCATGGGAAAGGACAAGAACCCGTCGTCGCCAGGGCCGAATCGTTTCAGCACGGTCACGAACGATGGTGCTCGGGCGCGGCTGATCCGCTCAAGCGCTCTGCGCACCACCGAGTCGGCGCTTAGCGGGACTACGAACTGGTACTGACGGAATCCGGCCGGGCCGTAGACCCTGTTCCAGTCGCGTATGCCGTCAAGCGGGTGGAAGAAAGCCCCGATTGTCTGGATCTCGCCCTCCCGGCGCCGTGGTGCCTTGCGGTACCATGCCTCGTTGGCGAGTGCCACCGTGTGCTTGTTCACCAGGCCGGGCGGGCACCAGCGCGGAGCGCTGAGCAAGGCTGCCGGCCGGAACTCCAGTGGCTTGCGCCGCGCCCTGGGTGGGAGGTCGCCGGGCTGCGCAAAGTCGCCGCTGGTGATCACGGACCGGCCCAGGTGGGCGCCGCTTGCCAGGCAGTCGAGCCAGGCGACCGAGTAGGTATAGGACTCATCGGTATCCGCCAGGTAGGCCAGTGCCTGGTCGATGTCGGTGGTGCGCACCGTATCGACTGCCAACCTCGACGTCTGAACCTTGGTCAGCTGAACGGCGGCGCGCACGATGATTCCGGTAAGCCCCATGCCACCCGCGGTCGCCCAGAAGATCCGCGGGTCGTCCTCCGGCGTGATCCGGCGCTCGTGCCCACCGGGCAGCAGTAGGTCGAACCAGCGCACATGGCGGGCGAAGCTGCCAGCCGAATGGTGATTCTTGCCGTGCACGTCTGCCGCGATCGCGCCGCCCACGGTCACCTGGCGAGTACCGGGAGACACCGGAACGAACCATCCGGCCGGCAATCCGGCAACCATCAGCTGCTCGAGGCTGACTCCGGCCTCGCAAACGGCGATGCCGGCCTCGGTGTCGAAGTCAGTGATCCGGTTCACCCTGGTGGTTACGACCACCTGGCCGCCGTCGTTCTGCGCTGCGTTGTTGTAGCTGCGGCCGAGCCCTCGGGCAATCGTCCCGCGGGCCGGGGAGTGGGCCAGCAGGCTGGCCAGCTCGCTCTGGTTCGCGGGCTCGTATACCGACGCCATCGTCGGTTCGGTACGTCCCCAGCCAGTCAGCAGCACGGAAGCACCTGTCCCGGCACTACCTGGCTGGCCCGCTCGCGCCATAAGGCTTCCCCTACCTGCTGCCCAGAGCAGCGTTGAGCGCGGTCGGTCTGGCAGCCGCCTCGCCACTTGGCAGGCGGCGAAGGATGATCAGCAGATTCCACGCCGCTACCTCGCGGAAACCTGGAACCAGGAGTACTGCTCGGCACCAGCGCGGGTAGTAACGGGGACGGGCTGCCAGCACACTGACATCATGGCTACCCCGTACGAGGCGGAGCGTCGGGCCGACATGGACCGGAAACAACCCCGTTCCCGGCCTGTTCTTCGGGGGCTTGTGTCGCGCACGCAGGTACCGGCGCTCGGCGAACCCGGCGCCCAGGTAGTGCCACGGCGCCATCTCGTGGCCGCCCCAGGGTGAGTACCAGTTCGTGAAGGCCAGGTAGATAACCCCTCCAGGCCGCGTCACCCGGATCATCTCGGCCACCATGCGCGCCGGGTCGCTGACGTGCTCAAGTACATTTGAGGAGAAGCAGACGTCCACGGCACAGTCCGAGACTGGCAGCCGCATGCCGTCACCGCGCACGGCGCCGACCGGGGCAGCGCCGCGGGCTGACAGCTCCGCAGGGTCAGGCTCCACCAGGATGCACCGTGCCCCGCGAGCCCGGAACGCCGCAGCGAAATAGCCTGGGCCGCCGCCGATGTCGAGTACGGTCCGTCCGGGCAGGCTGAGGTACTCGGCTACCTGGCTGATCGAGTCGGCGGCCAGTTCACGGTAGAACGGCTCCGGCTGCGACTGCTCGGCCAGGAAAAGCCGGAACAGCCGAATCGTGCGATGCACCGCCGCTCCTCCTGTCCTGGTCAGCTAAGCCTCGCTGACTGCCGACCGCCAGGGCGAGGCTAGCGTGCAATGTGGCAAAGCCGATGAGATTTCATGACACTGGCGCGATGCCAGCGGATGGCCGGAACCGCGGTGCCGATCGCCTACCGGATCCCCTAACGCAGCAGGTAGCCGGTCGCTATGCTGACCGACGACTCCGGCGGAAGCGATCGCGAACCCAGGAAGGGGATGTGCGATGCGTTGTCTGCGTATCACCGCGCAGCTTGGTGCTGTCGTTGCCGTCCGCACCGGATGGGGAACGGGCGATGTCCCGTCCGGGGTCACCGACGGCAAGCCGGTGGATGGAACGTTGTTCAACGATGGACAGCGCTGAGCCAGGAGCTGACGATGACGTTAGCTCAGCCCTCGGCCGATGTACGCTGAGCCGCCGTTGCGGCCGGGCACCGGGCCTGCGCGGCCGTGGCTGGAGATCGTCATCCCGGCACGTAACGAGGAGCGGCGGCTAGCCGCCGGCCTCGCCAAGCTGTCGGCGGCCATCTCGGCGCTGCCGGTCAGCGTCGCCGTGGTCGTCATCGACAGCGCGAGCGAGGACGGTACGGGCGAGGTGGTCCGGCGCTGGCCGGCTGGGAGCGTCCCGGTCCGGCTGGTGCGCTGCGATAGGCCGGGCAAAGGCGCCGCGGTGCGCGCCGGGCTCCTCGCGACGACGGCCCCGTATGTCGGCTTCTGTGATGCGGACATGGCCGCTGATCCGGTCGCGATTCCGTTGGCCGTCGGGCTGCTGCTCGCCGGTGACCGAGTGGTCCTGGGCTCGCGGTCGCATCCGGAATCGGATGTCGAAGACCGGCACACGACCATCCGACGAGTGGGCGCTGCGGCCTTCCGGGCTGCCACCAGAGCCATCGTTCCCGGCATCGGCGACACCCAGTGCGGCTTCAAGTTCTTCGATGGCGACCTTGCCCGAGCGGCGGCTGCCCGGTTGCGAGTGTCCGGGTTCGCCTTCGACGTTGAGTTGATCGCGCGGTGCGTGCAGCTCGGCGCGACGCCTGTCGAGATCCCTGTGCGGTGGCGGGACGTAGACGGATCCACGTTCTCCGTCTGGCGGCACTCGCTGTCCTCCTTCGCCGAGCTTGCCGTCGCCTGGCGAGCGCTCCGGCTCCGGCCCTCTGCGGCAGATCCGGTCGCGTCCGGCTGGCTTGCCGACGGGCAGGCCGACTCGGAGGACGTGCCGGGCGGTGCTGGCAAAGCGACGAGCGGCTGCGCCGGAATGCCACCGCGCCGGCAGCACTCACGCTGATCTCGGTCGGTGACAGACCCGGCGACAGGTGGCATCCTGGGCCGCTCGGGGCGCACTCGTCCGGTCCGGCAAAGTCCCGCGCATCTGCGGTGACAATCGCTTTCTGCTCGCGCTGCCTCTCTAGTATTGCGACATGCCTCAGCCAGTCGGCGGGGCCGGGGCCGGGCGGGCCAAGCCCCGGTACGACCTTCCTGGCCTGCGCGTAGCCGTCGTCAACTGGCGGGACCCGTGGCATCCGAGCGCCGGCGGAGCCGAGCAGTACGCCTGGCAGATGGCCAGGGGGCTGCTCGCCAGGGGCGCGCGCGTGTGGTACCTGACGGCACGCGCCGCCGGCCAGTCTCGGCGGGACCGCCGCGATGGCGTGCAGTTCGTACGCACCGGCTCGCGGCTGTCGGTCTACCCGCGGGTGCTTGGCTGGCTGGCCCTGCACCGCAGGGCGTTCGACGTGGTCATCGACTGTCAGAACGGGGTCCCGTTCTTCACGCCGTGGGTGCTGCCGCGGCCCGTCCCGGTGCTGTGCGTCATGCATCACGTGCACGACGCGCAGTTCGGAGTGCACTTCTCACCAGTTATGGCCGCCGTCGGCCGGCTCCTCGAAGGGCCGGTGGCGCGGTGGACCTACCGGCGCCACGATTGCGTGGCGGTGTCGGAGTCGACGGTGTCGGCGATGCGCGACCGGCTGCACTGGGCCGGGCCCATTGCCATCGTGCCGAATGGCCTGGCCGCCGACTGCTTCGACCGCCCTGAGCGCGGCAAGCGGCGGCAACGCGACTGCGGTGGGGCTGATCCCGGCCAGCCGGAGGTGCTGGTGCTGACCTGGGTAGGCCGGCTCGTGGCCCACAAGCGCGTCGAGCGCGTCCTCGGAATCGCCGAGCGCCTCGGCGACGGCGCCATCGTAGAGGTGATCGGCCGGGGCCCGGCGGGCGCCGCGCTGGCGGCCGGGGTCTTGGCCCGCGGCCTGACTGGCCGGGTCCGGCTGCGCGGCTTCCTGTCCGAGGCGGACAAGCGAGCCGTGGTGGCCGGATCACTACTGCACCTGAACACCTCGCAGGGCGAGGGCTGGGGGTTGTGCGTGCTGGAGGCAGCCGCACTGGGCGTGCCGACGGTCGCTTACGACGTCGACGGGCTGCGCGACGCAGTGCGGGACGGCGAGACGGGCTGGCTGGTGCGCGGCGGCCAGCGCATCGAGGACGTCACCGAGCGCGCTGTCAAGGAACTGTCTGACCCGGCTCGGCGAGCCGAGATTGCGGCCGCCTGCCGCGAGTGGGCCAGCCAGTTCAGCTGGGACGCCAGCGTCAGCCTGATGGCGGCCCTCATCACGCGGGCAGTACGCCGCCGTACCGGCAGCGGCGGGCTGCTAGCCGACGATGATTGACGCACCGCAGCATGCCGCCGCCGGGCCGCGGCTTCGCATCGGTGCGCTGGGCACCGGGCGCTACTGGCTGATCGCGTGCTGCGCGGCGCTCGTCGCGCTGGCCTTCGTGTCGCATCCGGGCCGCATCCTGGCCGACACGAAGATCGACCTGGCCATCAATCCGGCCGAGTTCCTGCGGCACGCTATGCATCTCTGGGACCCGGCTCAGTTCGGTCAGCTGCAGAACCAGGCGGTCGGCTACTTCTTCCCGATCGGCCCGTTCTTCCTGCTTGCCAAGCTCGCAGCCGTACCCGGCTGGATCGCGCAGCGGCTGTGGATCAGCCTCATCCTGCTGGCCGCCTTCCTCGGAGTCCGACGGCTGTGCCGTGTCCTTCGGATCGGATCGCCGGCGTCGCAGCTGGTCGCGGGCCTGTCCTACGCGCTGGCGCCGATCGCGCTGAGTCTGCTGGGGTACGACTCGGCCCAGGTCCTGCCGTCCGCGATGCTCCCGTGGATCCTCCTCCCGGTCGTGCGAGCGGTTCAGGCAGGTGCGTCGGCCTCGCCAGGTACCCGTGCCCGCCTCGCCGCGCGGTCCGCCGTCGCGGTGGCCTGCTGCAGCGGCATCAACGCGTCCGCCACCGTAGCCATGCTGGTGCCGCCGGTCATTTACCTGCTCTGCGTGCCTCGGCCAGCACCCCGGTGGCGGATCATGGCCTGGTGGGTCCCGGCCGTGCTGCTGGCGACGGTCTGGTGGCTTGTCCCGCTGCTGCTATTCGCCAGGTACGGGGCATCGTTCCTGCCTTATACCGAGAGCGCCAGCACGACGACGTCTGTGACGGGCCTGTTCTACACGCTGCGCGGGACCGAGGACTGGCTCGCGCACATAGTCTCTGACGGCCAGCCGTGGCTACCGGCCGGCTACCACATCTCGGCCGGCGCGTTGCCCACGGTTCTCACCGGCCTGATCGCCGGGCTCGGCCTGACCGGCCTGGTCAGCCCGCGCATGCCGCACCGCCGGTTCTTGCTGGTGCTGCTGCTCAGCGGAGTGGCGATCGTCGCCACCGGATCGGTCAGCACTTTCGGCAATCCGCTGCTCGGACCCATCGACAGCGTCATCAACGGCCCTCTCGCGCCGCTGCGTAACCTCGACAAGTTCGACGCGCTGATCCGGCTGCCGATCGCGCTCGGCCTGGCAAGCCTGCTCGCCCGCAGCCGGCCTGGCCGGCCAGCCCGGTCGGCCCGGTCGGCCTGGCTGCCGCGGCGTGCCTGGTCGGCCGGACCAGCCGCGGTGCTGGCCGCCATCGCTACCGGTGCCGTCGGCCTGCTAGTACTGCCGGTTTACGGCACCGGCCTGTCGGTACCCGGTTCCTTCACCAGCGTCCCGGCGTACTGGATCAGCGCGGCCAACTGGCTGAACCGGCACGCCGGCACCTCGGCGGTACTCGAGGAACCCGGAGCCCGGTTTGGCCAGTACACCTGGGGTAGCCCGCTCGGTGACATCCTGCAGCCGCTGTTCGCTGGCGACTGGGCAGCTAGTCAGCTCGGCGTGATCGGTTCGGTCGGCAACACCAGGCTGCTGGAGACCATTGACCGCTATATGTCCGCCGGGCAAGGTTCGGCAGGCCTGACGCAACTGCTGGGCCGGATGGGGGTCAGATATCTGCTCGTGCGCAACGACCTGCTCCGTGCGGACCTGCGGAAGGCCTGGCCAGCCCGGATCCACGACGCGATCAGCGCGTCGCCGGGCATCGTGGAAGTTGCCCAGTTCGGTCGGCCTCCGAAGGCCGGGCGGACCGCGGGGAACGCCATCACCGGCGTCGACCCGCCGTACCCGCCGGTGCAGATCTACCAGGTCGACGGCGCTCAGCCGGCCGCGGTGATCCAGCCGACCGCCGGGACGCTGCGAGTCTTCGGCGCGCCGGAAGGGCTCCTTCCGCTGGCCGAACTGGGCTTGCTGAAAGGATGGCCGGTCGTCCTCGATGGTGACGCGCCGCAGGTCCGGGCGAGCGCTACCGTGGTGACCGACTCGTTCCGCCGCCGGGTCCGCAACTTCGGCGAGATCCGGGACGACTACTCGCCGACTCTGGCGGCCACGCAGACGTTGCGCACGTTCGAGGCGACCGCTGACTTCACCGAGCCGGGCTGGCTTCCGTACCTGTCGGTGGTCAAGTACACCGGGATCGAGAACGTGTGGGCCTCCTCGTCGGAGGCCGACATCACCGCGCCGACGAGCCAGAGCGGAACGGGCTTGCTGCCGTTCGCGGCCGTCGACGGGAACCTAAAGACGATGTGGGAGTCGGGCAGTCACGACGGCCCGGTCGGGCAATGGCTGCGGATCGAGTTCGACACCGCAATCGATCCCGGCCTGCTGCGGGTGGCGTTCGCCGACGACCCCGCGATCGGGCCGCCGGTGCGCAGCGTGCAGATCATGACCCAGGCTGGCCGAAACACGCAGCAGGTACGCGCCACGAGCGGGTATCAGGTGCTGCGCGCGCCGCATGGCCCCACGACGTGGCTGCGGATCAGGGTACTCTCCGTGCGCGGCGCGGCTCGAAGGCCCGGCAGTCAGGTGGGCATCAGGGAGATCTCGATTCCCGGCGTGCACCCTGGCCGCACGATCGAAGCCCCGGACGTGCGGCTGCCTGGCGGAGCCGACCCCTCGGCGATCGTGCTCGCCAAGGCCGAGCCGCAGCCGACCGGGTGCATGCTCACGCCGGTCCGCTGGGTGTGCTCGCCGAGCCTCGCCGCTGCCACGGAAGAGCAGTACGGGTTCGATGAATCGTTCACCGTGCCGCGAGCGAGCATGGCGCGCCTTTCCGGGTCGGCGATACTCACCGACCCCAGCGTGATCCAGCGCTACGCGTTCGGTACCAGGGGTGTCGCGGTCATCGCCTCGTCGGACTACACCGGCGACCCGCAGGATCAGGCGTATGCGGCGTTCGACGCAAACCCCGAGACGGCGTGGATTTCCGGCGCCTCCGACGCCCGGCCGCGCCTGGAGATCCGGTGGTCCGGCGCCAGGGTGCTGACCGGCATCACGGTCGTGCGCCCGGCGGCGGCGGCCGGCCCTCTGCCGGTCCAGATCACCGGGTCAGCAGGCCAGGTGCGGAGCGTGCTACTTGGCAGCTCTGGCCGGACGGGTCGCGACGTCGTCAGGTTCGCGCCGATGACGACCAGCAGCCTGACGCTGACCTTCACCCGCAGCGGCAGGGCTGGACCGGTGCAGATCACCGACGTCGGGATCCCGGGCGTCCGGCAGCTCGTCGCGCGGCCAACCGCACCGCTGCGCCTCGGGTGCGGCGCCGGCCCGGCTATCCGGGTTGACGGCAAGCAGGTCGCGACCAGTGCGTCGGGCACCAGCGCCGACATCCTGACCGGTCGGCCCCTGACGTTCACAGCGTGCTCCGCCGTGTCGGTGCGACCCGGCCGCAACACCGTCAGCGAGCCAGCCTCTGACGCTTTCAGTGTGCAGGCGGTCGCGATCGGCCTAACCGGCCGGCCGATCGCCGACCGCCCGGTGCTGCCTGCCTCCCCGGCCACGGTGCTTGCCTGGACACCGTCCCGGCGCGTAGTGCGCGTCGGCGTGAGCCAGCAGTCCTTCCTGATCGTCAACGAGAACTTCAACTCCGGCTGGCAAGCTGCCCTGCATGGTCACGTGCTGCAGCCGGTCCAGCTCGACGGCTGGAAGCAGGGCTGGCTGCTATCTGCGCACTCGCGCGGGATGGTGACGATGACCTATGTCCCGGATGCGGCGTACCGGACGGCCCTGTTCGCCGGGCTGGCTGCGCTGTGCGCGATCATCATCTGCGCCGCAGTACCGTTCCGCAATCAAGGCGCGGTCGCGCGGTCGGCTGATACTCGCCGCACGGACACCTGCCGCAGAGACACGGTGCCCACGCTAGCTACCGCACGACGGCCTGCGGCTCGGCGAATGGTGACCATGGCTGGCGTGCTGTGCCTGGCCCTGCTATTGGGGCTGTGGACGGGCGGTTATGTCGGCGCCGGGGTGCTTGCCGTCGTGACCAGCGGCTTCCTGGCGCTGAGTGCGCGGCCGCCGCGTTCCCGCGTCGCCCGCGCTTTGGCCGGTCCGTGGCTCGTCACCGTGCTCATGCTGGTCGGGGCAGCCTGCGCGGGAGTCGGTTACGAATTGTTCGCACGCGGCCGCGGCGGTGCGCTGGTCACAGTTCTCGCGGGCGTGGTGCCGGAACTGGCCTGCCTGGCGGTCGCCGGGCAGGTGCTGGCCGCGCTGGCCGTCATCCTGGTCGGCTGGAGGAGCGAACCCGGTTACGAGGAGGAGCCGGCCGGCGAGTTCGACGGCGGGGAAGAGCCTGCGTAGCGGACGGCACTGGGTTAAGGCGAAGGATACTGCACCGTTTCGGGCTAAAGAATTTACGCGATAATCAGGACCGCGGTCGGTCCCAGTGCTGGGCCCAGAAGGGCGACTGCCGCGAACCGTCCACGTCGGTGAAGTCGTACTCGCGCGCGAGCGCCGGCGTCGTGAACACCTGCCCCGACTTGCCGAGTACGTCGTCATCCGCCGCGAGCGCGGCAACCGCCCGTCCGGGGAACTCCGCGGACTCGGTCATCGCCTTCTCCTCGGCAGACAGGTTCATCCGCTCGAGACGCATGAAGCCTGGCGAGACGGCGACACATGCGACTTGGTACGGCCGCAGGTCCGCTGCCATCTGCTCGGTCAGC
>DAHVAR010000250.1 GCA_027314515.1 Actinomycetota bacterium | reverse complement strand
GTTCCCTCCGCCTGCGCGAGCCGGGCCTGCGCGGCTAGCAAGTCCGCATCCGGCACCGCGACCGCGCAGCCGCCGGTCTCGCGGACCGCCCGCAAGACGAGGAAGCCGCCGAGCGGCGCGGGCACGGTGAGCCCGAATGCGCACGTGCGCGCCCGCGGCCATGGCGACGTAACATCCGCGCCGGACTCGAACGCGGTGACGATGGGGGCGCAGCCGGCCGCCTGCACGGCCACGAGCCTGGGCCTGCCGGAGCCGATCCAGCCGAGTTCGGCCAGTTCGGCGAGCACCTTCCAGATGCCGATCAGGCCGACGCCGCCGCCGACCGGGCAGACGATGACGTCGGGCAGGCGCCAGCCAAGCTGCTCGATGACCTCCAGTCCGATGGTCTTCTTGCCCTCGAGCCGGTAGGGCTCCTTCAGCGTCGAGACGTCCTGCCAGCCGGGCCGCTGCCCGACCACCGGCGCAAGCATGCGCCCGGCGTCGTTGATCAGGCCGTCCACGACGTAGGTCTCCGCACGGTCGCCACGCACTCCGACCGGGTGATCAGCGGGGCGTCGGCGGGCATGGCAACCAGGAACGGCAGTGCCGCGCGAGCGCAGTACGCTGCCCACGCCGCACCCGCGTTCCCGTTCGTGGGCATCGCGACACCCGCCGCACCGAGGTCGGCAGCACGGGAGACGCCGACGGCAGCACCTCTGGCCTTGAAGGTCGCTGTCGGCAGCGGCCCCTCGTCCTTCATCAGCAGGCGCGGCACGCCGAGAGCCCGCCCGAGCCTTCGCAACGGAAGCAGCGGCGTCATGCCCTCGCCGAGGCTGACCACGAAGTCGGGTCCGCTCACCGGCAGCAGCTCATGGTAACGCCAGAGCGACGGCTCCCGCCCGGCGATGCCGGCCGGCGTCACTTGGTCAGCCACGGCTGCCAGGTCGTAGCGCGCCAGCAATGGCGCCCCGCACCCGCAGGTGCCGTGCAACTCGCCGGATTCGAAACGGGCAGTGCAGCGCGAGCACTCCAGATGGCTGAGCGCGGAATATCGCCGATCCATGCCACCATCCTGCCTGACCCCGTGCGCGCTGCGCTCAGCTCCCGCGGGCAGCGCCGGCATCAGTGATGTCAAGTACGTGCTGCATGTCATCCACCAGGACGGCGTTGAGCCTGGCGTCCGCCTTGATCGCTGCGAAGATGCGCGCGGCGGCGTCCTGCTGGCGGTCGAGGTTCCGGTCCGTAGCGCGGATGTCGACGAGGAGCGGGCAGTTAGTCTGCAGCGCGACCGGGGTCTGGTCCGGTGCGTCGATGTCGCCGTCCTCGAAGTCGTGCGCCCCGACATAGACGGCTACCGGGTCAGCGCGGATGTAAGGGTCTGTGCCAGCCTGCCGAATGAACGAGCGGTCGAGCGCAGCCTCGATGACGGTCATCAGGATGCCGGCCGATCCGGGCGGACCGGCGAATATGTAGCTGCGGCGAGCCACTGTCAGCCTCGCTTCCATTCGAGTTCGTAGTCATCCCCGATGATGCGGATCGCGTCCAGGCGATCCGCATATGGCGCGCCCAGGAACCGGCGCATGCCCCGCTCCGCGTCCTCGGCCACAAGACCGGAGTCACGCCCGTCGATGATCGCCTCTCGTGCCTGCCCCTTAGCGGAAGTCAGCGCAGCTTTCACAGTCCGGTCGCTGGCGCCGGGGTCCAGGCACTCGAATTCGGTCGGCACCCCGTCGACCGCGGCGGCCGGCTTGCGGCCGTCGCGGCCGTAGCCATCGTGAATGGCCACCACTGCGCGCCCTTCGCCGGACAGGTAGTCGGCCAGCCGGCGCTCTCGAGGATCGAAGCTGCTGGCGCGCTCATCCACGATACCCAGACCGACGCGCTCAACCTCGCCCCTCGCCAGCGGCTGCCGCCAGTCGGGCCGTTCCGCGGCTGGCAGCAGCACCTCCGATTCGTCGGCGCCGCCGATTGCCGAGCGCGTATCGAACCCGCGCCCGCGCGCCGAGCCGTGGTCGGCTGCTGACGGGTGATTGCCAGCCAGCTCCGCCAGCCGTGCGCGCAGGTCATGTCTGGCTGCGCCGTGCGCTAGGTCGCGCTCTGACGGACCATCGGACGAGTCAGCGAAGTCCGCTGGGGTTCGCCTTGCCATTGCCGGCTAGCAATTCCAGGTCGGCGTCGTCATGCCAGTGATCCTGCCTCGGCCGGACAACCGATGACTGGGTTACCGCGCTTCCGCTGCGCGCGGTTACGGCTAGGCAGCACAACGGTAACCAAGGCGGCTGCTGTTCAGCAGGTCCGGCTTCGCACCCGGCGTCGTCGAAGAAGCCGGCACCCGCCCCGACGTCGAACTGGTCACGCCGGAGCGCGTCTACCGAGGTTCATAAGTGAGCCGCGCCAGCACCCTGCCCGACCCGGTCCGCGCCGCGCTCAGCTCCTTGGGCCAGCGCCAGCATCAGGAAAGCTGACCCTGATGTCCAGGCCTCCCTCGGGCCCGGCGCGAGCGGTGAGGTCGGCGCCGTGCACATCGGCGATGGCGCTGACGAGGGCCAGGCCGAGCCCGTGCCCGCCGGCCTGCCGGACTCGCTGAGTGCCGAGGCGCTGGAACGGCTGGAAGAGGCGGTCGACCTCGTCAGCCGGGACCAGCGGTCCGGTGTTGCACACCCTTAGTGCCGCACGCCCGTCGGTGAGGGCGGTGGAGATCTCGACCCGGCCCCCTTCCACGTTGTGCCGGATGGCGTTGCTGACCAGGTTCGCGATCAGGCTTTCTACCAGGGCCGGGTCGCCGGTAGCCGGTGCCGCAGATAGATCGGTGTCGACGCGGATGTCCCGGAGACCGGCGTCGGCGTGCCGGTCGCGGATGGCCCTGGCGGCGATATCGGCGAGATCGAAGTCCTCCCGGCGTTCGATTCCGCGCTCACTGCTGGCCAGCGTCAGCAGCGAGTCGATGAGCCGTTCCTGCTGGCCGTTCCACTGCAGCGCCTTCTCGCAGGCGGCCCGCAGCGTGCCGGCGGTGGCGTCCGGGTCGGCGAGCGCGACCTGGAGCACGGTCTTCTCCGCGGCCAGCGGCGTCCGCATCTCATGCGAAGCGTTGGCGACGAAGTGCCGCTGCGCCTGGAACGACGCCTCCAGCCGTCCGAACAGGCCGTCCAGGGTCTCGCCGAGTCGCCGGAACTCGTCGTCAGGGCCATCGATGGCCAGCCGCTGGTGCAGGTTCCTGGCGGAGATAGCGCGGGCGGTCGCGGTGATGGTGCGCAACGGGCGCAGCACCCGGCCGGCGATCAGCCACCCCACGCACAGGGCGACCACGGCCACGACCACGACGATGGCCAGGCCGGCCAGGTTCTGCTTGGCGTCGTGGCTGATCGTGCCGCCGAAGGACAGGCCGGCCGGCTGGCCGCAGGGGTTCGCGGGCACCGGCGTGCCGGCGACGCCAGCGCAGCTACTGCCTACCAGGAAGTTGGGCTTGAAAATCACCGCGACTGTCGCCACGGCCACGCAAGACAGACCGAACACGGCGGTGTAGAGCACCGCGAGCTGCGCCCGCAAGGTTAGCCGGGGCAGCCGGGGCAGCCGGCCCGCTGATCCCAGGGCCGTGCGCAGAGGGCGGATGAGGCGGATGAGAGAGCGCATCACGTCTCTCCGATCTGGTAACCGCCCTCGCGGACGGTCCGGATGACGGGCGGGTCGCCGAGCTTGACCCGGAGCCGGCGCACGGTCTGCTTGACCGCCGTCGTGAAGGGGTCGGCCGCGGAGTCCCAGACCCGCTCCAGCAATTCCTCAGCCGACACGACTCTGTGCCCGGCGGTCAGCAGGTACTCAAGCAGCCCGAACTCCTTCGGGCTGAGGTCCAGCCGCCGCCCGCCGCGGAACGCCATCCGGCGCGCCGGGTCAACGGTCAGGTCACCGTGCTCGAGCACCGTGGACAGCGAGGCCGCCGGCCGGCGGGCGATGGCGCGGATCCGCGCGACCAGCTCAGCGAAGTCGAAGGGCTTGGCCAAGTAGTCGTCGGCGCCAAGGCCGAGGCCCTCCACCCGGTCCCTGACGGTACTGGCCGCGGTCAGCATCAGCACCCGGCTGCCCGACTGCTGCGCCGCCAGCTGCCGGCACACCTCGTCGCCGTGCACGCCAGGCAGGTCCCGGTCGAGCACCACCACGTCGTAGGACGTCAGGTCGAGAAGCTCGATGGCGGCAGCGCCGTCCAGCACGACGTCGACCGCCATCCCCTCCCGGCGCAGCCCGGTAGCGATCGCCGTGGCCAGGTCCTCGACATCTTCCGCTACCAGCACCCGCATGGCCTGCCCGTCTCCTTCTCTCTGCCCGGCCCAGCCCGCCCAGTCCGCCCAGCCGCTCCGGGCCGAGGCTAGGTGACCTGCACCGACAATGCCAGGCCGGCGGTATCAGCCGGGTTTCAGCCGGTGACACCGGCCTGATACCGGTCGCGGCGTACAACCAGCATCTGGAAAGGCAGCATCCCGAGGCGAGGAGGCAGGCAGATGAGCGAGGCAACCATCGAAGTCAGCGGACTGCGCAAGCGGTTCGGGGCGGTACTGGCCCTGGACGGCATGTCGTTCACCGTGCGGCCAGGCCAGGTAACGGGCTTCGTCGGGCCGAACGGCGCGGGCAAGTCGACCACGATGCGGGTCATCCTGGGCCTGGACGCCGCCGAGGCCGGCACCGCGCTGGTCAGCGGCCGGCGCTACCAGACCCTGCGCTTCCCGCTGCGGGTCATCGGATCGCTGCTGGACGCGGCCGCCTTGCAGCCCGGCCGGACCGCTCGCAACCACCTGCTATGGCTGGCCTGCTCGCAGGGCCTGCCCCCGAGCCGGGCGGACGAGGTGCTCGACCTGGCCGGCCTGACGGCGGCGGCGCGTCGCAAGGCGGGCGGCTTCTCCCTCGGCATGCGGCAGCGGCTCGGCGTCGCGGCGGCCATGCTCGGCGACCCGCAGGTGCTGATGCTGGACGAGCCGTTCAACGGCCTGGACCCGGAAGGCATCGTCTGGATGCGCGGCTTCCTGCGGGGGCTGGCCGCCCGCGGCCGGGCGGTGCTGGTGTCCAGCCACCTGATGAGCGAACTGCAGGACACCGCCGACCACCTGGTGATCGTCGGCCGCGGCAAGGTGATCGCCGACACCAGCACGGCCGCCCTGCTGGCAGCCGCGTCGGGTGACCGGGTAACCGTCGGCACCGCCGCGGTGGCGCAGGCGACGGCCGCGCTCGAGCTAGCCGGGGCCACCGTCACCTCAGGCGGAACTGACACCGCCGGCGGCAACGGCACTCTCACGGTGACCGGGCTGACCGCCGAGAGCATCGTGGCCCTGCTCAGCGGCCGGGCAGTGCCGTTCTCGGAGGTTTCCGCGCACCGAGTCAGCCTCGAGGCCGCCTACCTGGAACTCACCCGCGACGCAGTCGACTACCGCGCCGAGCCGGCCAGGGAGGCCACGCGATGACCGCTACCACGACAGTGACCGCCTGCCAGGCCGCCGGGCCCGCGCGGCCAGGGTTCGGCCAGCTGCTGCGGGCGGAGTGGATCAAGTTCCGGACCGTCCGGGGCTGGGTAGTCGGCATGCTCGTCGCGACGCTGCTGACCGCCGGGATCGCGCTGCTGGATCACAGCACCTGCGGCGGCACGGTCACACCCGGCGGCCCGGTGGTTACCGGCGCTGGATGCGCCGCGCCGCCGGTCGGGCCGGGCGGTGAGGCCGTCACTGACAGCTTCTATTTCGCGCACCAGCCGCTGGATGGCCCGGGCAGCATCACGGTCCGGGTGACCGCGCTGGCCGCCGGGCGCGGACCGGCGGGCCTGCAGGCGTGGTCCAAAGCCGGGATAATCATCACCTCTGGCACCCGGCCGGGATCGGCTTACGCGGCCATGATGGTGACCGCCGGGCACGGCGTACGGATGCAGTACGACTACTCGGCCGACATCGCCGGGCAGCCCGGCGCGGTATCTCCGGCATCTCCGCGCTGGCTGCGGCTCACCCGGTCGGGCGACACCGTGACCGGTTACCAGTCTGCCGACGGCACCCGCTGGAGCAAGGTCGGAACAGCCCGGCTGACCGGGCTGGGCTCGATCGTGCAAGCCGGGATGTTCGCCGCGTCCCCCGGCTCCTCGCAAGCCACCTCGCAGTCCGTCAGCGGATCAAGCGGCAGCGGCGCGATCACTTCGGCCACCGGTCGCTTCGACGATGTCAGCCTCACGGGCCAGCACACGGCCGGCAGCTGGGCTGGCTCCGCCGTCGGGGGCGCGACACCCGGTGCGGGGTTTCGCCAGGCTGCGGGGGCAATCACGGTGACCGGGTCGGGCGACATCGCGCCATACGTGGCCGCCGCCGGCGGCGGCGGCGTCGCCGTCGAGCGGACCCTGCTCGGCGCGGTCGCCGGGCTGATCGCGGTTATCGTGGTGGGGACGATCTTCGTCACCGGCGAATACCGGAGGGGCCTGATCCGGGTTACCTTCACCGCCAGCCCTGCGCGAGGCCGGATCCTCGCCGCCAAAGCTGTCGTGATCGGCGTGGTCAGCTTCATCGCTGGACTCGCCGGGGCCGTCGCGGCTGTCCTGGCGGGCGAGTGGCTGCTGCGCTCCAACGGCAACTTCGTCCTGCCCGTCAGCTTCCTCACCGAGGTCCGCGTGATCGCCGGAACCGCAGCGCTGCTCGCGGTCGCGGCAGTCTTCGCCCTCGCCGTGGGGACATTGCTGCGCAGCAGCGCGGGTGCTGTCACCGCCGTCATCGCGGGCGTCGTCCTGCCGTACCTCCTGGCGCTGACCGTCCTGCCGACCGGAGCGGCAGACTGGCTGCTGCGCCTCACCCCGGCTGCCGCCTTCGCCATCCAGCAGACCATGCCGGCCTACCCGCAGGTGAGCGCCGCCTACACGCCGGGCAATGGCTACTTTCCGCTGGCGCCCTGGATCGGCTTCGGAGTGCTGTGCGGGTACACCGCCCTGGCCCTGGTCCTGGCTGTCATCCTGCTCCGGAAGAGGGACGCATGAGTTACCCCACGACGCTCGGCCAGGATGCCGGCAGCCGCCGGAGTGACCCGCGCCGGACCGGCATCAGGGGCGCGCTGCGGGCGGAGTGGACCAAGCTGCGGACCGTGCAGGGAACTTTCTGGCTCCTGGCTGGCGTCATCATCGCGACCGCGATGCTCAGCCTGATAGCTGACGCTGCAACGAGGTGCCCGGCTGAACGGTGCCCGATTGATCCCGCCAGGACCGGTCTCACCGGCATCGACCTCGGCCAGGCCCTGGTGGTGATCCTCGCCGCGTCGGCAATCAGCAGCGAGTACAGCAGCGGAGTCATCCGGACCACCTTCACCGCCATGCCCCGAAGGCTGAATGTCCTGGCTGCCAAGGCGGCCGTCATCACCGGGCTGGTCCTTTTGGCCGGAGGTGTCGCCGTGCTGGCCTGCGTTCTCGCCGGACGGTCCATCCTGGCCGCGCACGGCCTCACCGCGGCGCGCGGCTACCCGGTGCTCTCACTGGGCGACGGCCCGGTGCTCCGCGCTGCCGTCGGTTCTGTGCTGTACCTGGCCCTGATCGCCCTCCTTGCCCTTGGCGTCGCCGCTGCCGTGCGGGAGACAGCAACCGCCGTCGGCGCCGTCCTCGGCCTGCTTTACGTCGTCCCGATCATCGCGGCGGTGCTCGGCAACTCACAGCTGGCCCGGCACCTCCAGCAGGTTGCCCCGATGACCGCGGGCCTCGCTGTCCAGGCCACGACCGGCCTGCGCAGCTTGCCCATCAGCCCGTGGGCTGGCCTCGGCGTGCTGGCTGCCTGGGCAGCCGCGGCGCTCATCGCCGGCGGCCTGCTCCTGCGGCTTCGCGACGCGTGACGAGGAACCAGCCCGTTCCCGGCCATGATCCTGGAGAGTTAGGTAGGTCAGGGCATGCCTAACTCTCAAGGATCATGTGAAATTAGCTCACTGCTTTCGCCACCAGCGCGCCGATCCGGGCCTCGTCGGCGGCCGTCAGGTCCGTGGTGAT
>DAHVAR010000078.1 GCA_027314515.1 Actinomycetota bacterium | reverse complement strand
AGCGATGATCTGTTCGTCGCGCCGGTTCTGCAGCAGATCGCCGTGGACGTGCTGACCGCGCCCGGCTGGCCGCGGCACCTGGCCACTGTCAGGCGCCAGTTGCGGGAGCGGCGGGACGCGCTCGTCGCCGCCGTTGCCGGGGAGTTGCCGTCATGCCGCGTCGAGTTGATCCCGTCCGGCGGGGTCCACTTGTGGGTGCGGCTGCCCGAGCACGTCAGCGACAGCGCGGTGACCGAGGCGGCCCTGTCGCGCGGCCTCGCGGTGTATCCGGGCCGGTCCTGTTTCCCCGGTGAGGCGCCAGGGCCATACCTGCGGCTGAGCTACTCGGGGGAGGAGCCGACCGCGCTTCGGCGCGCGACGGCGATCCTGGCCGACATCATCGAGTGCTAGGACGCCGCCGTGGCGCGTCAGATGGCGCCGGTTCCGGTCGCTGGCTGGAATTTGCTGGAGAACAGTGGGATATCTCGGCGGCGACACGGCGAGCAATCCCCTCGCCGGAGCGAGCAGGCCGGCGGTGAGCGCCGCCATGGCTGGCAGTGTGCGCCGTCTCCCAGCCGGAGCGCCGTCGCCGGTGATTCGCTCGCGGTCGGCTCGCGGTGGTCCCGTGCCCGGAAGGCTGCCGACGCTAGATCAGGCGGCAGCGCTGGTGCGCTCAAGGCGCTCAGCGATCCAGACCTTGATGATGGACTGCCGGGTAACGCCGAGGCGTCGTGCTTCCCGGTCCAGGGACTCGATCATCCATGACGGGAAGTCCACGTTGACCCGGCGTTGTTCCAGCGCCGGGCGGCGCAGGCCGTCGAGGTCAAGATCGCCGGTCACATCCTCGCCGACGTCGAACTTACGGTCGAACTCCTCAGCCTTCATAGAGCGCTACTTCCTCCTTGCGGGACCGTCGGGCCGAGATGATCCTGGCTCGCTCCTGCCGGTATGTGACCACGACAGACCAGTGCCTGCCGTCGATCCTGCCGATTACCAGCCACCGCGGCTCGTCGGTCGTGCGGGCCGGGATCTCGACCCTGGCGACGTCCTGCCACAGCTGCTGGGCCTGGGTGAAGTCGATGCCGTGCTCTTCGATGTTGGCCGTGTTCTTGGCCGGGTCAAACTCGAATTCCACAGAAAAGGCTCCTTCCAGGTATGAAAACTATACCAGGGCCGAGCTTTGGCGTGCCGGTGCAGCTACGCCGCCACAGAGCCCGCTAGCGATTGCCAGTCGCGCGCAACGGTAGAAGCATTGCTGCAAGCGAGGCAGGGTCAGGCCAGCCTGCTCGGGCGTCCGTGCGGGGCTGTGCTAGACAAGCAAACCGGGCCAAGGCCGCTTCGCCGCCTGTGCCCGGCAGCGCACCCGGTAGCCGAGAGAGGCGTGAATGTCGGATAACGGACTAACTTTGGACCGCATCAAGGCCGCGGCGGCCCGGCTCGACGGTGTAGCGCGCCGGACGCCGTTGCTGACCTCGAGCACGCTTGACCGGCACTGCGCGACCAAGGTGCTGCTGAAGCCCGAGCCGTTCCAGCGCAGCGGCTCGTTCAAGTTCCGCGGCGCCTACAACCGGCTCAGCCTGCTCGGCCCGGCTGCCAGGGAAGCGGGGGTCGTCGCGTTCTCGTCGGGCAACCACGGCGCCGCGGTGGCCCTGGCCGCGCAGTTGCTCGGCATCGTGGCCGTTGTCGTAGTCCCGGCCAACGGCTCAGCGGCGAAGCTCGCCGCCATCGAGGGATACGGCGCCGAGTTGCGGCGGTACGACCCCGCTACCGAGCGCAGGGAGCAGGTGGCCGAGGAGATTGCCGTCCGGCGCTCGATGACGCTGATCCGGCCATTCGACGACTATGACATCATGGCCGGCCAGGGCACGATCGGTCTCGAGCTGGTCGAGCAGGCGCCCGAACTGAGGCAGGTCCTGGTTCCGGTTGGCGGCGGCGGCCTGGCTGCCGGCGTTTCGACTGCCGTGAAGGCGCTGGTCCCCGGCGCGTCGGTGATCGGGGTGGAGCCGCAGACGGCGGATGACACCAGCCGCTCGCTTCGCGCCGGACACCGAGTCAGGATCGGAGAACCGGAGACGATCGCCGACGGGCTGCGTGCGGCCGAGCCGGGTGAGCTGACCTTCGCAGTCAACTCACGGCAACTCGATGACGTAGTGACAGTGACGGAGGACGCAATCATCGACGCCATGCGGTTCTGCTTCACCCGGCTCAAGGTCGTTGTGGAACCCAGCGGCGCGGTCGCGCTCGCAGCGTTGCTGTCCGGCGTAGCGGGCGCTGTCGGGCGCACCGGCGTGGTGCTATCGGGCGGGAACATCACGCCGGAGGATTTCGCCGCCCTGCTTGCGCGCTAGCGTGCGTGCGCCGGCCATCCGCAGTGCCATGAGGGCGTAGCGGTCCTGCAGGTCCGGGATGCCTGGCGGGTAGTGCTCCAGCGTCCACTCGCTGATGTGAACGCACGCGGTGATGATGGTGCTGGCGGCGAGGGTCGCGCCCAGCAGCTCGTTTCCGCCTGCGAGGTCGAACGCGCCGAGCTCTGCACCGGTCTGCAGGATCCCGGTGAGCCGGTCCCGCATCCGGCGCCTGATGGCCCGGACCTCCTGCCGCCGTGGCCCTGCGAGCAAATTGAACTCGCGGTTGGCGACCCGCGAGCGCCGTTTGTGCTCGGCCGTGTCAGCGACCAGGAAACGGACGGTGGCGGCAAGCTGCTCAGCCGGTTCTGGGCCCGCGCTGGCGATGGCGGCTGCCATCCGCTCGTCGGCCGCCAGGTGGATGTCGCGGACGAGTACGTACAGCAAGTGGTCCTTGGACGTGAAGTGGTTATACAGGGCGCCGGGCGTCAGGCCGCAGGCGCCGGTGATCTGCCGGACCGTCGTGCCCTGCACGCCGTGCGAGGAGAACAAGTCAATTGCCGCTGCAGCAAGCTTGCGCTGCAGGGCCGTCCCGCCGATCGGCAGTTCGCTTCCGGTCGGCGGGAGCTCGCGGTCGGCGCTCATCGGGTTGTGGCCATCCAAGTCGCGAATCCCGGGGCATGGATTAGAGTCATAAATCGAAGTCAGGCTGGTTTGTAATCGACGCCTGTTCCGGTCCAATGGTTGTCATCGGACACTTGACAAATGATGTGCAGCGGGCGTACGACTAGAAAGCTGTGTGAACGAGTGTTCACGTCAGTACAGCACGAGGCGCGTTCGCCGTGACGGCCGCGAACGCATGCCGGAAGGCCCGGGCCGACCCCTCCTCCCGGCCCGGGTCAGGCAAATCCCGCCCAGTGGCGTAGTCCGTCAGACGGCGGTCGCTGGCAGCCCAGCCAGGGCGTCTTCGATCGCCTTGTCGGTTAGTTGCAAGTCTCGCAATTCGCCCGACAGGTAATCGTCGTAAGCGGCCAGGTCCAGCAGCCCATGCCCGCACAGCGCGGTAAGGATGACTTTCTCCTCACCTGTTTCCTTGCACCGCAAGGCCTCCTCGATGCACGCGGCTACTGCGTGCGTCGGCTCCGGGGCTGGCACGATGCCCTCGGTCCTGGCGAATCGAAGGCCTGCTGCGAAGCACTCCGACTGAGCCTTAGCCACCGCCTCCATCAGGCCGAGTTCGTAAATGTGTGACAGCAGCGGTGACATGCCGTGATAACGCAGCCCGCCGGCGTGAATGGGGTCCGGAATGAACTCGTGCCCGAGCGTGTGCATCTTGAGCAGCGGGGTGAACCCGGCCGTGTCCCCGAAGTCGTAGGCGTATACCCCGCGGGTAAACGACGGGCAGGCGGCGGGCTCCACCGCCCGGATGACGGGATTCATCCGGCCGGCCAGCTTCTCCCGGAGGAACGGGAACGCCAGTCCGCCGAAGTTTGAGCCGCCACCTGTGCAGCCGACGATCACATCCGGGGTGTCCCCGGCCGCCTGGAGTTGCTTAAGCGCTTCTTCGCCGATGATCGTCTGGTGCATGAGCACGTGGTTGAGTACGCTGCCGAGCGCGTACCTGGCACTGGGATCGCCCGCGGCGACCTCGACGGCTTCGCTGATCGCGATGCCGAGGCTGCCGGTCGAGTCCGGATGCTCCGCCAGGACAGCGCGCCCCGCGTTGGTCAGTTCGGACGGGCTCGGGTGCACCGTCGCCCCATAGGTCTGCATCAGCATCTTGCGGTAGGGCTTCTGGTCGTAGGACGCGCGTACCATCCACACTTCAAGCTCGAGGCCGAACAGCGCCGAGGCGAATGCCAGCGCGCTGCCCCACTGGCCGGCGCCGGTCTCGGTTGTCAGCTTCGTCACGCCCTCGGCTGCGTTGTAGTACGCCTGCGGCACTGCCGTATTCGGCTTGTGCGAGCCAGCCGGGCTGCCCCCCTCGTACTTGTAATAGATCCTGGCCGGCGTACCCAGGTCGCGCTCCAGCCGCCGCGCACGGAACAGCGGCGTGGGCCGCCATAGCCGGTAGACATCGAGAACGTCGTCCGGAATGGCGATGTGCCGCTCTGCCGAAACCTCCTGGGCAATCAGCGCCGCGGGGAACAACGGTGCCAGGTCGTCCGGCCCGACGGGCTGACCAGTGCCGGGATGCAGCGGCGGTGGCGGCGGCGAAGGCAGGTCAGCGACCACGTTGTACCAGTGCTGCGGCATCTGCGACTCGGGCAAGAGGTACTTAACTTGTCGGTCCATAGCGCCTCCAGCGACCGGAGCTGACTAGCGGGGAAAAATGACGACAGGGGTAACGGTAGCTGAGGATGCCATCGTCAAGTAAGGCCGTTCCCCGACCCTGTGGAGAACCCCCTTAACTGCGGGAACGCGCAGTTGCCCGCTAGCCGGCCTGCCGCGCAACGGCAAAGCGGCTGGCTGACCGGTATCGGCGGCCTGAAAGATGACATGAGGCGGGACCCCTCAGCTCAGCGCACGCTTGGTGCGTCAGCAATTTCAGGAGCGTGAGGAGGTCCCTGTAAGTGGCCATCGTAGGAGGGTTTGACATCCACCGGAAGCAGATCACCTTTGACTATGCGGACACCGTGACCGGGCAGGTGCGGCGGGGCCGGATCGAGCCGGCGTGCCGGCTGGTGCTGCGGGCCTGGCTGGGTCGGTTCGCGGGCCGCAGCGACGTGACGTTCGCGGTGGAGGGCTGCACGGGGTGGCTGTTTGTGGTGCAGGAACTGCAGCGGGCCGGGATTACCGCCCTGCTGGCCGAGCCGGCCGAGACCGCGCACCTGTGCGGGCCGAAGCTGCATGCCAAGACCGATAAGACCGACTCCCGTCACCTGCGAGTCCTGGTGGCTGACGGCAAGGTGCCGGCCTCGTGGATCCCGCCGGAGCAGGCGTGTGAGCTGCGGATGCTGCTGCAGCTGTACCGTGACCTGGCGGAGGAGCACACGGCCTGGTCCCAGCGGATCCATGCCACGCTGTTCCACCAGGGCGTGCCGTCCATGGCGAGCCGGCTCAGCTCCGCTCAGGCGCGCGCTGTGCTGGCCAGCGGCCAGGACATCGGCCTGTCCGCGGCCGGCGCGCAGGCGGTGCAGGTGGCGCTGCGGCAGATGGAGGCCCTGGAAGCGGAGATGGGGCCGGTGCACGCCCAGATCGCCGCGTTCGCCCGCCGTCAGATCGCCTGCAAGACCTTGCAGCAGCAGATGTTCGGCGTCGGGCCGCTAGTGGCCGCGGTGATCTGGGCGTTCCTGGGTGACGCCCGCCGGTTCTCCTCCTCCGCCCAGGCCGTACGCCACACCGGGCTCGACGTCACGGTGTACTCCTCTGACGGCAAGCGCACCCCCGGCCACCTGTCCCACCAGGGACCGCCGATCCTGCGGTGGGCGCTGTTCGAGGCCGGGCACCAGGCATCACGAGCCAATTCCCCCGACCACCGCTATTACGCCGACGTCGCCGCTCGCATCGACGCCAACCGGGCCGCTTTGTCGGTCGCCCGCAAGCTCGCCCGCCGTTCCCACCACATCCTGCGCGCCCTCGGCGACCAGGCCTACGCTCCCGTGCCAGCCGGACGGTGAGGCAGATGCGGGTGGAAGCGGCGGCCCTCACGCAGCCGATGCACCGTGGCCATCCCCCGTGGCCGGCGCCCCTCAGGCCCCCTGCTGCCATCCCCGGGATGGACAGCCTCGAAAGACGGGCGCGGCCATATCCCCAGCGGGACCACCCCATCGATCATCATGTCGCCGAGACCTCAGCTGTCTCGCGGACCGAGATAAGGCCGGGCGCCCGCCATACCCGCACATGCCGATCCCAGAGCCCTTGCACCGGAGGAACCATGAACTGACCCAGCAGCCCATCCCGGCCGCGCCAGCCAGTATCCGCCGGCCACCGCCAGCGTCAAGACCACACCCCTGCGGGGTGGCCTTCGGCCAGTCTTGACTCCAGCGCCTCAGCCGGCCGCAATCTGGCAGCTATCAAGCCGGGACGGGGCACAGTTCCAACCCGCCAAAGGCGTTGAACTGAACCGACCGCACAGATAAGGTTGCCTGGTTCATTACGCAAAGTGCCAGCCCAGGGCATTACCACGGATCGGCTGGCGGCGAAACCTAGGTTGCGGTGCCCGGGCGTCCATGCGACCCTTGGCCGGTAGGCCGGAGCTTGCCCTGCCATGGGACCGGTGCTGGCAGGCTTCGAGTTGTGGGGTGGAGGTAGCCGTGCGCTGGAGGCGGGATGATCGCCAGCAGCCTGACGATCGCCCCGACCTAGCGGCAGAGGAGTGGCTGGCCGAGTTCAGGCCAGTCCGGCCTGACACGCTCACGGCAGCGGACCGGGATGCTGCGCGCCCAGCTTCTTCGGCGGGCGGATCGCGCGGACCGGCAGGCCGGTCCGGCGCACAGCCGGGGCCTCGGGAGGCATGGCCGGAGCATGGGGCAGCACGGCCGGAGCCTAGGGCAGCACGGCCGGGCGGGCAGAGCCGCGGTCCTGCCGGATCCGCTGGCCCGGATGCATGGACCGGCCCGTTGCGCGATTCCGGCCCGTTGCGCGACTCGGGCCAGCGGCGAGACTTTGGCGCGTGGACCGACCCGGATAGGCAGCGAGGTTACGGCGCCCGACCGGAACCTGACGGGCGGCGGCGCGCTGACCGGGACGAAGCGCGGGACCCGGCGCCCGGCAGGTCTGGCGCACAGGGCTGGTCGCGCTCTGGTGACAGGCACGGCAATGACGGCTGGGCTGGGCGTGGTGATGGCCGGGGGCCGCGGGACGGTTACGGGGAGAGCGGCTGGGCCGGGCGCGGTGATGGCCGGGGGCCGCGGGACGGTTACGGGGAGAGCGGCTGGGCCGGGCGTGGTGATGGCCGGGGGCCGCGGGACGGTTACGGGGAGAGCGGCTGGGCCGGGC
>DAHVAR010000237.1 GCA_027314515.1 Actinomycetota bacterium | reverse complement strand
CGCGGCCTGCACTGCCCAGCGTTTCGCGGGAAAGTCGAACAGCCAGTCGGCCTGGCGGATTGTCGGATATCCGAGGATCAGGTCCATCGGGATCTCAATCCCGTCGTTGACCGCGGCTAGGTCCACCGCGACGGCCTTATGCCTGCGGAATGTGTGCTGGCCGATGACGGGACCGGCCATGAGCAGGACGGGAGTCTCGGTCTGGTCGCCGCTGGCGTCGGTGCCGGTTGTCACGCCGATCTGCTCAAACAGTTCAGGATGGCTGAGCCAGAAGGCACGGTCGACCACCGTGGCGCCCGCTCCGGTGTCCCAGCAGGCCCTGGCGGTGATGCCGGGCCAGCCCACGTCGATGTAGATGTGCCCGCGCGAGCCCAGCGTGAGCTGGTTTCCCGCTTGCGTCTCCGGCTGCAGGTCCAGTTCCACGACCCCGGCATCCAGCCGGAAACGGCAGCGGTAGCGACCGAGCACATCCATGCCCAGCAAGTGTCCCAGCCCGCGGTCGCTGCGGGTCACCTCGAGCGTCGGCAGCGCCAGTGGCCCGATTGCTACGTCACTGACGGTGACGACCGGGTCGGTCACCCTGCGGCCGAACGTCCCCGATCCCGATGATGTATGGCCGTCGACCGGACGCAGAGCCATGGTGTACTCATCGGCGCTGAGCTGAGTCCGCGCCGCGCCCGTGTCCAGCACGAGGCGATAGGGACGTCCGGCGACGGAGACATCGACCAGCACGGTCGCGAAGTCGGGCTCGCCGGCGTCCGGCTCAATGATCAAGGGCACCCCGAGCACGCTCGGAGTCTAGTCCATCCCTGGTCACTTCGGGCAGGACCGCCGCCCAGGCTAGGCTCAGGCTAGGCTGCCGCGGTATGAGCGCCGGCGAGCTGCTGAGCGGAGACGGCGTCACCGAGGGGATCGTGCGGCTCGGCGACACGGTGCGGCGGCCGCTGCGGCCGTTCAGCCTGACCGTGCAGGCCTACCTGTCCCACCTGCGCGACGCCGGGTTTACTGGCGCGCCGCTTCCGCTCGGCGTCGACGAGCAGGGGCGCGAGGTGCTGTCGTTCGTCCCCGGTGACGTGCCCCGTAACCCGCTGCCGCCAAAGACGGCGGGCGACGACGTGCTCGTCGCGCTGGCCAGGCTGATCCGCGCCCTGCACGAGGCCTCGGCGGGGTGGGTGCCGCCGCCCGGCGCGGTGTGGGGCGGGACGCCGGCCAACCAGGGGCGGATCACCGAGCGGACCGAGCTGGTCAGCCACCGTGACTACTACCCGGGCAACGTGGTCTTCCGGCACGGGCTGCCCGTCGCGCTGATCGACTTCGACCTGGCCAAGCCGACCACGCGGCTTTACGACATCGTGAACGCCTTGTGGCACTGGGCGCCGCTGCGCGATCCGCGGGACCGGGCGCCCGCGTTCACCGGCGCCGACATCCCGCACCGGGTGGCGGTGTTCGCGGACGCCTACGGCATGTCGGCGCGCCAGCGCGCCGAGCTGGCGCCGTTCGCCGTCGACGTGGCGCGCCGCTATCACGAGAATTCCCGCGCCTCGGCGGAGCTGGACCCCGTGTTCCGCAAGCTCTGGGAGGACGGCGCCAAGGACGAGCTGCCGCGCGCCGAGGCGTGGCTGCGCGAGGCAGCGCCGGCGATCGCCGCTCGCCTCAGCCAGCCAGGCCGCAGGCAAAGCTCCGGCGATGACGCAGCGGATACCCAGCCAGACATCCGGCCGGACGAAGGCCGCAGCAGCTAACAGGCTCTCGCGGGTCGTCGCTGCTGTCGCTGGCACCGTTGCTGTCGGCTTGGCGCACTTCGTCCGGTAGCTGGGACGACAATGCTGCTGTCGCATATTTCCTTCGAAACGGGGTCAAGATGAGTGATCACTTGGGTAAGGGGGCGCCGTCGGACCTTGCGCCGACATGGGACAGCGTGAAATGGCTCCGCGAGCCGATTGCCTGGACGCTGCTGGCGCTCACGGCGATCATCCTGCTGGTGAGCGCATGCCAGCTCTTCAATCTGGCCGGCGCCACGATTCCTGGCGCCACTCCGCCCAGGGCTGTCTCCAATGCAGCGCCGGTCCCTGTCGGTTCGAGCCCGGCGCCCGTCCCTGTCGGTTCGAGCCCGGCGCCTGTCCCCGTTGGTTCGAGCCCAGCGCCCGTCAGCGCCTTCTCGCTCCGAGCGTCGTTGGTCGCACCCCAGTTCATCCAGGTCGCTGTCCAGGCACTGCCGGTACTTGCCGTCGTCCTCGTGGCGTTCAGCGGTGGCCCGACGGAACGTGCGCGTCAGGCGGTACAGGCCGCTGCCGCAGCGCTGGCTGCCGCGTTCGTGCTTGGCCTGATCAGCCTGGCGGGAGCCGCTGGCACCCAGCTACGGCCCGGTACCTGGTTCATCCTCGAGTCGACCGGGCTCGCGATCACGGCCACCGCGCTGATCTTTACCGGAGCAGTGATGTGGTCACGACGCCACGTCAGGTGAGGAACTGCCAGGTCGGCTGCGATCTGACACCTACCATGGCGAAGCTGATCTCGGGATGGGTATCTGACTGTTACGCGGGTAGCCAGGCGACGGTGCCCGGCACGATGCGGCGTCAGGCCATGACGGTTCTGACCACCACGGGAGGAATTATGGCTAACTGGACATGGCTCCTGATCGCCCTCGCTGTCGCCGCGGGCTTCTTCGCCTTCACCGCGAGGAGGTCGAGGAACCCGGTGAACGACCCTGAAAGCACGCAAGGCACGGCAGAGGGCACCGAGACGCTCGGTGAGGCGGGCGCCGGCAGTCAGTACGGCGCCAGCAGCGCGGTCCTGCTGCCGCTGCCAGACGTCCAGCCGGAGCAGCCGGATCAAGCCCGGCATGCCGCAGTTGGCAGCGACCCCGGCACAGGCGGTCAGCCGTATGCGCAACTGCTGGAAAACGATGAGATGCAGCGCATCCTCGGGCAGTGGAAGGACATTCAGGCTGAGTTCGTGGATGCGCCAAGAAAAGCGGTTCAGGACGCCGATGGCCTTGTCGCCGAGCTCATGCAGCGCCTGGCCGAGACGTTCGCGACCGAACGCGAGCAGCTCGAGTCACAGTGGGCCGGCGGCGACGACGTGTCTACCGAGGACCTAAGGCGGAGCCTGCGCCGGTACCGCTCCTTCTTCGATCAGCCGTATGCGCAAATGCTGGAAAACGATGAGATTCAGCGCATCCCTGAACAGTGGAAGGACATCCAGGCCGAGTTCGTCGATGCGCCAAGAAAAGCGGTCCAGGACGCCGACGGCCTCGTCGCCGAGCTAACACAGCGGCTGACCGAGACGTTCGCCACCGAGCGCGAGCAACTCGAGTCACAGTGGGCCGGCGGTGAGGATATATCTACTGAGGACCTGCGGTGGAGCCTGCGCCGGTACCGCTCCTTCTTCGAGCGGCTACTGGCTGCGTAGCGGTTGACGACGCGAGAAGCGGCGGTGCAGCCGGGCTCCTGACAGGCCCGTTGACAGGCCGAGGTGAATTTGCCAGGCTCACTCGACGTGATCTCGTGGAGCGACTTTAATACCCGGCAGCCGGAACTTGCCCGATCCGGAGCCGGCCTGCTGTACCACTTCGGCGTTGGCTTGGCCTTCCTCGCCACAGTGCGAGCCGACGGGGGACCACGGCTGCACCCGATGTGCCCGCTGCTGACCGACACCGGGCTGTACGCATTCATCGTCCCGTCGCCCAAGCAGAGGGATCTCCATCGCGACGGACGGTACGCCATGCACTCGTTTCCCCTCGAAGACAACGAGGACGCCTTCTATTTGAGCGGCGTGGCCAGCCACGTCTCGCATCGTCAGACCCGGGAGCGGCTGGCCCGTCAATTCGCCGACGAGCGCTCAGATTTTGCGGTGCCACCGCCGGATGAGGAGCAGCACCTCTTCGAGTTCCAGGTTCAGGCGGCGATGCTCACCCGAACCACCGGCCATGGCGATCCGCGACCGCAACACACCATCTGGCGGTCGGCCTGAGGCGAACACAACGTCCGCTGACCCGAACAAGCCCGCTGCGCGACCTTTCGCCGGAATCCTGCTCTACTTCACCTCTCGATCCGGCGCCCATCGCCTCCGAGCAGGCGGACCAGGCGCAGAATTCTGAGTCGACTAATATCTTGGATTCCAGTACGTTGATGGCATGGCAGCCAAGCCGATGACCGGACAGGCGTTCTTCGTGCTCTCCGCGCTGGCTGATGGCCCGCGGCACGGATACGGCATCGTGGGCGAGGTTGCTGAGCTATCGCAGGGCCGGGTGACGCTGAAGATCGGCAGCCTGTACGGGGTGCTGGAGCGGCTCGCCGCCGAGGGGCT
>DAHVAR010000227.1 GCA_027314515.1 Actinomycetota bacterium | reverse complement strand
TACTCAACCAGCTGACGCAACGGAAGAGTCAAGCGGCACATCGGCGGCGAGGCTACCGAGTGCTGGCCACGGCGGACCCTGACGGAGCAAGGACAAGATGTCTCGGCCGTGCTGGTGCCCATCGGGGAATTCATCGCGGATGTCGAAGCGCCAGGCAGCGACCATCGCAAGCACGAGCCGACGGCACTCCGCGAGCAGAACCTGATCGACGTCCGGATAGCGCGCGCTGACCTCCTCTGGCACGTGGGCGACATCAAACTCGATGGGCCCACGGCAGCACGTCTCGAAGTCGATGAACAGCAGGCCGTCACGGGTGCTGAGGAGGTTGCCAGGATGCGGTTCGCCGTGCAGCAGCTGCTCGGCGGCACCGCGACTGAGGATCCGCTCACGAGCGCTCTGCAGCGTGCTGAGCAGGAGATGCCGGTCGGCCTCAGCGAGCGCGGGGGTTTCGTCTCGGTGCGTCACGAGCCGTTGCGCCGCTGCGGCCCGGTCCAGGAAGTGCGGGGTTGCGATCTCAACGCTTCGCAGGCCGGTGTGCAGGCGCCCGAGCACGTCTGCGTATGCGCCCGGGAAGTCCGGCTGGTCAGCAGGAGCCACGACCTCGTAGTAGGTCCACAAGGTCACGGCGAAGCCGTCGCGTTCGTAGACCCGCGGCTCAACCCTGGGCTCCAGCGCCGCGACGGGGCTCGCGGTTCCAGCCAGTCGCAGAGCGAGCTCGACCTCAAGCGCGGCTACCTCCTGCCCCACCCGTGCTACTCGGGCGAAGACGCCACATGGCAACAGGCGTAGCGCGAGCTTGTTCGAATTGTGAATCACGACTGCGTCGTCGACCCGCAGCTCGCCGGCCAGTGCTGTCGCCGCGGCGATCGCGCGCGAAACGAGCTCCGCCTCCACAATGTGGATTCTCGCACTTGCTCGCTCATCAGCCTTGCGCGTTCCGCCGCAGTGCCAGCTCTGCCAGGCATTCGGCGCGGCATTGACGGCGCGTTACCGCACAGGCGCCGCCAATCCCCGCGCCGCCCAATCACCCGTTCCCGTGATCTGCAGGGAACGGGCGATCACGAGTGACGGCATTCTTGCAACGTATCGATAATGACAATTCCTTCAGCGGCGGCAAGCGGCCTGATCGCCGCATCTAGCCGGCAGCAAGAAGCGGACGCGGTGTGCCTGGCAACGGGCGAGTGCGCGTGGCAGCAGTTTGAGCGGACGGTCCGCGTCCTCATGAAGTGAGGGCGGGAAGGACGTCGCGGCCAAGACGGACGACGGCGGCGACCGGGTCCGGACCGAGCGGCGGGCCGAAAGACAGATGACTGGCGCCGGCCGCTGCCAGCCCGCGACATCGGTCCACGATGGCCGCGGCGCTTCCGGACACGCCGAGCCGGAGCATTTGCGGCGTGATGAGTCCGCGTGCCGTTGCCGTTTCGCCGCGCTCCAGCGCTTGCGCGGCGGGCACGAAGCTCGCCGGGCTGAGCCCGGCGTCGGCCAACTGCGCGGCGGACAGAGAAGGACCGTAATAGGCCAGCTTCTCCGCCAGCGGGGCGGCTGCCCGATCGGGATCATCGTCAATCGAGCACCAGAAGCAGGCGGGCACATCGACCGACTCAAGGTCCCGCCCCGCCGCGGCAGCCGCTGCCCGCACGATCGCCGCAGACGCCGTTGCTCGTTCTGGCGGAAACGAGAGCCCGAGTACCCCGTCGGCCACTTCACCGCCGAGCGCCAGCATCTTCGGGCCCATGGCGCCCAGGTAGATAGGTACCCGCGGGCCGTCCCAGCGCAAGTGCGCCCGTGACTGCCATCCGCGGCCGGCCGGGCTGCCCCGGTCCAGCAGCGTCCGGCAGGCCACGACCGCTTCCCTGGCTGCCGACAGCGGACGCGGCCGCTGCAGTCCGGCCCAGGCCAGGAATTCCTCCGCTCCTGCGCCGATGCCCAGCAGAAACCGGCCGCCGCTGAGCTCCTGCAGCGTTGCCGCATGCATAGCCAGCTCGGCCGGATGCGAGGAAAACGGATTCATGATGCCGATGCCGAGGCGCACCCGGCGGGTCGCTGCTGCCGCCGCCGCTACCAGCACCGGCGCCGACCGCCAGAACAGGTCGTGGGACACCCAGACCTGATCGAATCCGGCCTCATCCGCCGCCGCCGCGAGCTCGGTGAACTCCCGCACTGACAAGTCATTGTTGAGACGCAGGCTGAATGTGCTAGCACCGCCGCCGCCGCTGATAACGGCTCCTTTCTGGTTAGCCCGGAACGTAAGCATTCAGGCCCGCGCCCTGGCCGCTGGTTGAGTTACTCTTGAGTCGCTGTGTGTAATGGGTTTCGGGCGCGGTTCAGGCGCTGGCGGGGATGGGTGGTATCCAGGGGTTCCCGGCGAGGGCGTCGCGGATTGCAGTGAAGACGTCGTGTCCGTGCTTGGCTGCGGTGGATGCGTAGCCGCGCACGGCGTACCGGTGCCGGGTCGTGGTCTCTGAGCGGAGCCGGCCGCTGATCTTCTG
>DAHVAR010000226.1 GCA_027314515.1 Actinomycetota bacterium | reverse complement strand
AACCGCGAAATGTCTCGCTGATGGCCTCTACCACTGCTGCCGGGGATCCCGGCGTGGGAGGAGACATCAGTGAGCGCGGAAGTGACGGCACCGCCGGGCAAAGATAGTCCGGGCGGACCCCAGGCCAGCAGCGCAGGGTCTCGCCCGAGAAGAGCAAATCCGTGAGCCCGGCGCTGCCCATACTCCTCGTCCAGCTGTTGCAGGTTGTCACCATCGCTGCCGCGGCACCCGGGGTGTCGGGCGTGATCAGTCGTGTCGAGGCGCGGCTGCAGGGCCGGACCGGTCCGCGGATCCTGCAGCCTTACTACGACCTCGGCAAGCTGTTCCGCAAGGAAGCGCTGGCACCGATCGGGTCGAGCTGGGTTTTCCTGGCCGCGCCGGTAGCGGCGATCACCTGCTATCTCACCGTGCCGCTGCTGATCCCGGTGCTGACCACGTTCGGGCTGCCGCTCGGGTACATGGGCGACATCCTCGGCGGCGGGTTCATCCTGTCGCTGGCGAGTTTCGTGGTCGCGGTCGCGGCACTGGACTCCGGCAGCCCGTACGCCCAGCTCGGCGCCAGCCGGGCGAAGACCTTCGGCGCCATCACCGAGCCGGTCGTGCTGTTCGTGGTGTTCACCGTGGCGCTGGTCACCGGCACCGACCTGCCCTACGCGCTGGCCGCCACCGTGCGCTCGAGCGCCGGCCAGATCATCAGGCCGGCGCACCTGCTGGCCGCCGCGGCGCTGTTCATGGTGATCTTGTACGAGACCGGGCGCATCCCGGTGGAGACGCACTCCGGCACGAACGAATTCGGGATGATCGAGGAAGCCCGGCCGTTCGAGCACTCCGGACCCTACTTCGCGCTGCTGAAGTGGGGGTCGGCGATGAAGCAGCTGATCCTGTTCACGATCCTGATCAACGTCTTCGTCGCGCCCTGGGGACTTGCCGCCACACCGAGCCTGGTTTCCGTGCTGCTCGCGATGGCCGCGCTGATCGGCAAGGCGGCGCTGCTCGGCGTCGTGGTGGCGGTCATCGACAACTCGTTCGGCAAGCTGCGGCTGTTCAAGATCACCGAGTTCGCCGCGGGCGCGTTCCTGCTCGCCGTGCTCGGCGTGTTCACCCTCTACCTGGGCGGTGGCTGATGTCCGGGATCGTGGCGGCCCCCGTGCTGGCTTCAACCGTGCTGGCTTCAACCGGGCTGGCTTCAACCGTGGCCGCGCCGAGCGCGCTGGCAGGCGGCGCGAGCGTGATCGCGGTCGGGGTCCTGCTGGCCGAGTTCGGCATGTTCCGCCAGGCTCTGCTGCGCGACCAGGTCCGCCTGTACGCGGTCCAGTCAGGGCTGCTGTCCGTGCTGTGCATCGTGGTCGCGGCCACCCGGCACCTGCCCGACGTGTACGCGCTCGCCGCGCTGTCGTTCGCGCTCAAGGTGGTGATCGTGCCGGTCGTGCTGCGCCGGATGCTGCGCGGCATCGGCGCGATCGGCGGTGACCCGCGCTGGAGCGACATCGCCGGCAGCCATGCGCTGAGCGTGGCGAGCGCGGTGCTGATCGCCATCGTCGTTGCCGCGTTCGGCTTCTTCACGGCGGCCGCGCTCGGCCTGCGCAGCCCGGTCCTGCCTGCCACGGCCCTGTCGATCTCGGTCGCGGTCATCCTGGTCGCCTTCGTCCTCATGATCGTGCGCCGGGACGTGATCTCCCAGGCGATCGGCTTCCTGTCGCTGGAGAACGGCGTCTCGCTCACCGCGCTCGTCGTCGCGGCCGGCCTGCCGCTGATCCTGGAGATCGCGTTCCTGTTCGACCTGCTCGTCGTGGCGGTCGTATTCGGATTGCTGATCCGGGTGCATCACGGCCGCGCCGACTCGCTGTCCACCGCCGAGCTGACGAGCCTGAAGGGGTAGCCGTGCCCGCTGTCCTGCTCCTCCTGCTCGCGCTGCCGCTGGCAGCTGCGCTGATCTGCTTGTGCTCCCCGGTCGCGGTCGGCCGGGTCGTCACCGCGCTGAGCGGCACCGCGAGCTTCGCGGCAGTCCTGGTGCTGGTGCCGGCCGCCGCCCGGCACGACGTCAGCTACCTGCACGTGCTGCGTGTCGACGCGCTGAGCGCCGTGTTCATGCTGGCCACCGGATTCCTCTACGCGGCGGTGGCGGTCTACTCGATCGGCTATCTGTCCGGCGACGGCGCTGGCCACCCGCCGGGCAGGCGCACGCGGCTGCTGTGGGCCGGGCTCAACCTGTTCGCCTGGGCCATGCTGGCCGCACCGATGGCCAGTAACCTCGCGCTGCTCTGGGTCGCTATCGAGGTGACCACGATCGTGTCGGCGCTGCTGGTGGCGATCGAGGACACCGACGGCGCTGCCGAAGCCGCCTGGAAGTACGTGCTGCTGGCCTCGACGGGGCTAGGGCTGGCGCTGCTCGCGACGATCTTCGCCTACTACGCGGGCGCGCACGTCCTTGGCCAGTCCTACGACCTCGGCTTCACCCAGCTGCTGTCGGTCGCTGGCCGGCTGCCGCACACCGCCGTCCGGCTGATGTTCGTCCTCGCGGTACTCGGCTTCGGCACCAAGATGGGCCTCGTGCCGGTGCACACCTGGCTGCCGGACGCGCACTCTGAGGCGCCGACGCCGGTGTCCGCGCTGCTGTCCGGCTCGCTGCTGGCGGTCAGCTTCTACGCCATACTCCGCTTCTACCAGGTAACGCAGGTCGCACTCGGACCGGCGTTCCCGCGCAACGTGCTGCTCGTGTTCGGGGTGGCGTCGCTGGTGCTGTCCATGCTGTACCTGTTCGGGCAGCGGGACGTCAAACGGCTGCTGGCCTACTCGAGCGTCGAGCACATGGGCATCCTTGCCGTCGGGGTCAGCTTCGGAGCCCCGGCCGCGCTGGCCGGCGTGCTGCTGCACGTGCTGGGGCACGCGGCAGCCAAGGGCAATGCGTTCATGGGCGCGGGCGCGCTGGTCCGCAAGCTGGGCACCAAGCAGATCATGGCGATCCGCGGCGGCCTGGACCTGCTGCCGGCCAGCGGGCCGCTCTTCCTGCTGGCGGTGTTCGCGCTCGGCGCGATGCCGCCGTTCGGGCTGTTCCGCAGCGAGTTCGAGATCGTGGCCGGCGGTCTGCGCTCGGGCAGTTACGCGGCCGCCGCGGTGCTGATCATCGCGGTCACGATCGCGTTCGCCGGGCTGGCTGGCTCGGTCACCCGGATGCTGATGCTGCCGCTGTCGCGGCCGTCGCTGTCCCGGCCGCAAGCACACCCCGAGCGCACGCTCGTGCCCGCGCATGCGGCGGCGGTGGCAGGCGCCCCCGCGGCGGATCCGGCCAGTGCGGCTCCGCAGATCACCAGGGTAACGGGCGTTACGGCGCCAGGGCCTGCCCGCGGCGAGCCGAGTGCCTGGATGGTGGTACCGGTCGCGGCGGGAACGCTCGCGCTGCTGTGGCTCGGACTGCACCCGCCCGCCGTACTCGACGAGCTCTTCGCCCGGGCGATCACCCTGCTCGGCGGCGGTGCGTCGTGACCGCGGCCGCTGAGTACGAGCTCGCCGGGAGCGTCACCAGCCTGCGCGACCGGGTGACCGGGCACATCGAGGCCGGCGGCCGGCTGGCTGACCTGTTCGGCACCGTGCACGAGGCGGGGCTGCTGATCACCGCGCAGCTTGCCGGGCCGGACGGTATCACCACCGTCGATGTCATCCTGCCGGCCGGCCAGGCAAGCTACCCGGCCGTCACGCCGGTGGCCGGCAGCGCGTTCTGGTACGAGCGCGAGATCCATGACATGTTCGGCGTGGTGCCGGAGGGGCATCCGCGGCTGGAGCCGCTGCTCCGGCCGGCCAGCGGGCCGGGCCTGCCGCTGCCGGGCGGTGATGGCGCGCCTGGCCGGATCGATCCGGATCCGCGGCTGCTGCCGAGCCACGCGGTAGGGCCTGGCCTGTTCACGATCCCGCACGGCCCGGTCAGGTCCGGAGTGACCGAGTCCATCGAGTACCTGGTCGAAACGCCCGGTGAGGACATCGCGCACCTGAACATGCGGCTGTTCTACAAGCACCGCGGAATCGAAGCACGGTACGCGGGGATGCGGCCGGCCGACGCGGTGCTGCTCGCGGAACGAACCGAGGGCGTCGCGTCGGTGGCGCACGCGATCGCGTTCTGCCAGGCGGTCGAGCAGATCTCCGGGACGCCGGTGCCGTGGCGGGCGGCCCTGATCCGGACGCTGCACGCCGAGCTGGAGAGGCTGGCCTGCCACCTGGATGTCGTCGTGCGCCTCGCCGACGGAGCCGGGCTGGCCGTGGCGACCGCCCGGTTCGGCTGGCACAAGGAACAGGTGCTGCGACTGACCGGCCAGATCTGCGGCAGCCGGTTCGGCCGGGGCGTGGTCACGCCCGGCGGGGTCACGGCCGCGCCGCAGCTGGACCCGGCCGGGATCCTGGCCGCGCTCCGGCAGCTAGAACGACAGCTCTCCGCAGACCTCAAGCTGCTGATGGGAACCGCGTCCTTCCTGGACCGGCTCCGCCGAACAGGCCCGTTCCCGCCCGCGAGGGCCGCGGAGCACGGCGCGCTCGGTCCGGTCGGCCGCGCGTCCGGCATCGTCGACGACGCACGGCAGTCGCGGCCTTATGCCGCCTACGGATCGCTTCGCACGACCGTCAGCTCCCGGGACGAAGGCGACGCGCTGGCGCGGCTCGAGGTCCGCGTCGACGAGATCGCCGGCGCGTTTCACCTGCTCCGGCAGGCAGCCGACGAGCTGTCCGAGGCTGACTCGGGGCCACTGCACGCCGACCGCACGGGCGCCGACTTCACGGGCGCCGACTTCACGGGCGCCGACTTCACGGGCGCCGACGGCAGGGCAGTGAGCTGGGCCGAGGCGCCCCAGGGAGAGGTGCTCTACGACGTGCGGATCGAGTCGGGGCGGATCACCCGGTGCCGGTCGCGGTCCGCTTCGTTCCACAACCTGGTGCTGATGCACGAGGTGTTCGCCGGGGACATCCTGACGGACTTCCCGTTCATCGAGGCGAGCTTCGGGCTGTCCGTCGCGGGTGCCGCCAGGTAACGGGGTCAGGTGAGAAGTTAGATGTGGGTACTGCGCGGATTGCGTGACGGCGTCCTCACCACGAAGTGGCCTGCCCGGCCGGACGAGTACGCGGCGAGCACGCGCGGGCCGGCGACGGTGCTCGGCGGCCCGGACGTCCTGACGTCCGGTCAGCCGGCGGTGGCCGGCCTTTGCCCGGCCGGCGCGATCAGCGTCGATCAGCGCGGGCAGGCGCGAGTCGACCAGGGCCGGTGCATTCTGTGCGGCCGGTGCGTGCAGCTGCGCCCGGATGTGTTCGGCTGGTCCTCCGGGCCCGGGGGCGCGACGCTGACCCGCGCTGGCCTGGTCGTCCCGCCGGAGGAGAACCCGCAGTCGCTGGCGGCGGTGGCTGCCGCGCTGCGGGCCAGGACCAGGGCGCTGCGCCGGTCAGTGCACTTGCGGCACGTCGACGCCGGGTCGGACGGCAGCGAGGAGTGGGAGATCCTGGCGCTGCTGAACCCGGTCTACGACATCCACCGGCTCGGCATGTTCTTCACCGCCAGCCCGCGGCACGCCGACGTCCTGCTGGTGACCGGAGCGGGCGCGCACGGGATGGCCGGCCCGCTGCGGGAGACCTACGAAGCGATGCCGGATCCGAAGGTCGTCGTCGCCGTCGGCTCTGACGCCGTCGGCGGCGGCCTCATCAGTCCGTCCTATGCCACCAGCGGCGGCGTCGGCGACCTCGTGCCGGTCGAGGTATGGCTGCCCGGCTCTCCGCCCAGCCCGTTTGCCATCATGTCCGCCCTGCTCCTAGCGCTGGGCAGGCTGCCGGCGGCGCCCGGCTCGCAAGCCGCGGCGGGCCCGTCGCAAGCCCCGGCGGGCAAGCGGACGGCTGGCGGGCGACGGTGACCGCGTTCGGCGGCGTGCTGGCCGCGGGGCTGATCCTGCTGGCCCTGGCAGCGGGCACGGACTTGCTGGCCGGGACCCGGCGGCAGGCCTGGCGCCGGGTGCCGTACCTGCTCGGCACGGCCGGCTCGGCATGCCTGCTGGTGGCCGGCGCCGGAGCGGTGGCCGGCCGGGCGGTGGCGATCCGGTCCGCTGCCGTCCTCGGCAGCGTCGCGGTCGGCGGACCTCACCTCTTCTCCGCAGTGTCCGGGCTGGCGGCTGACCGGCTGTCCGGCTTGTTCCTTGTCATCGCATTCGGTGCGGCTGCCGCGGTCTCGCTCGGGTTCGCCTCCTGGGCGGCTGGCCCCGCTGGCCCCGCTGGCCCCGGCAGGCGCGGCCTCGGGGCCGGCTACGCTCTCGCGCTCGGCGCGGTCGCCGTCGTGCTCACCGCGCAGGATGCCGTCACCCTGCTGTTCGGCTGGGAGTCGCTGACGCTCGCGTTCTGGCTGCTCGCCGGATACGAGCGGAGCTTCGCCAGCCGGCGCTGGGCGGCATTGATCACCCTCGCGTTCGGACGGCTCAGCGGTGCCAGCTTGCTGGCTGGCCTGCTGCTGCTGGTGACCCGATCCGGGTCGCTGACCCTGGCCGGCCTGGCCCATGTGCCTGCCGGACCGCTGCGAGCGACCGCATGCGTGCTGCTGCTGGCCGGCTTCGCGGTGAAGGTGGGCCTGGTGCCCTTCCAGGTCTGGCTGCCACGCGGCTACGCTGCGGCGCCCGGCCCCGCCCGGGCGATCATGGCCGGGGTCGGCGTGAACGTCGGCTTCTACGGAATGTGGCGCACGCTGGCCGTACTCGGCCCGCCGCCCGCCGCCGTGATCGACATCCTGCTGCTGCTGGCTAGCCTGACAGCGCTGCTCGGCATCGCGCACGCCGCGGTCCAGGGGAGCCTGCAGCGGGTCATCGCCTATTCCAGCGTGGAGAACGCCGGCCTGATTCTCGCTGGCTTCGGGGTAGCGCTGGTCGGCGCCGCCACCGGCAGCCGCGCACTGCAGGCAGTCGGTTTGCTGGCCGCTACGCTGCAGGTCATTGCGCATGCCGTGGCCAAGTCGCTGTTGTTCACGGCCAGCAGCAGCATCCAGTCGCCCGGTGGTTCCGACGACCTTGACGGCATGCGCGGATCGGTTCGCCGTACGCCGTGGGCGAGCACCGGGCTTGCGATCGGCAGCCTGACCCTGGCGGGCCTGCCGCCGACGGCGGGGTTCGTCTCGGAATGGTTCCTGCTCGAGGCGCTCATGCAGCAGTTCAGGGTGCCGGGCCTGGCCGACCGGCTGGTGCTCGCGGTGACCGGCGCGGCCGTCGCCCTGACAGCCGGCTTCGCTGGCGTCACGTTCGTGCGCATCATCGGGCTGGTGGTGCTCGGGCGCCGCCCCGCGGGGGAGCAACGCGCCGTCGCCGCCGACGCCGGCCTGGCCGGGCGAGCAGGCATCACCGCGCTGGCGGTAGCCTGCCTGGCGCTGGCGGCGGTGACGCCGCTGGAGATCAGGCTGATCGGGGCCGGCCTCGCGCCGGTGCTGCCGACGTCGGCCGTGACCGCGGCGCTGAAGTCGCCGTGGGTTGTGCAGCCTGTCTTCGCCGCCTTCTCGATCTTGTCGCCGTCCTGGCTGTGGGTCGTCATGCCGGCCTTGTTCCTCGTGGTCGCGGCGGCGACCTGGCTGGTGTCCGGCTCGCGGCTGCTGCGAGTGCGCCGCGTGCCCGCCTGGCGCTCGGCAACGGCCGGGGTGTCCGGGCACGACAGCTACACCGCGTTCGGGTTCGCCAACCCGGCTCGCCGCGTCCTCGCCGGGGTCTTGCACACCAGGGCTGGGGTCACCAGGCTCGGGACCGGGAACGAGGATGACGGTGCAGCCGCCGTTCCGGCCGCTCCGCACATCGAGTACAGCTCCGACGTCGTCGAGGTCACCGAGCAGTACCTTTACCGGCCGTTCCGGCGGCCATTCGCGATGCTGGTGCGGCTGGCTCAGCGGCTTCAGTCCGGCCGGCTTGACGCCTACCTGGCGTACATGCTGGTCGCGCTGATCGCCTTGCTCGCCGTGGTCACCGGATTCCGCTGAGCGGCAAGACCCTCGCTCGCCCGTCGCCCAGCGATCTCACGGGTATACTCACTGGTATGACTATGACGACCATCAAGGTGCCGAAGGCCACCCGGGACCGGCTGCACCGGCTGGCCGCCGCAGACGGGGTCACGCTCGCGCAGGAGATCGACAAGCTGGTCAGAGAACGCGCGCCGCGGCCCCGGCCCGCCACTGGCGGGTTTCGCAGCAGCCGGCCGCTGACCGCTGAGGAGATCGACGGCCAGCTCGCTGTCGGCTTCGGCGAATGACTGCGATCATCGTTGATACCAGCGCCGTCCTGGCGAGCCTTGATGAGGCCTATGCAGAGCACGAGGCGATCGCTGCGATCCTCGCCGACGCTGACGGCCTGCTGGTCGTCTCGCCGATGGTCGCCGCCGAGAGCGATTACATGCTGTTCACGAGGCTCGGTGCCGCGGCCGCGCGGCAGTTCGCGGCCGACGTGGCCGCTGAGGCATACGAGCTGCCGGAATGGACTGCGGCCGACCACTCGGCGGCTCTGGATGTCATCAACCGGAATTCGGACGACAGCAACTACATCGGAATCGCGGACGCGGCCAATGTAGTGCTTGCCGACCGGTACCGCACAACGCGCTTGCTCACTCTCGACCAGCGGCACTTCCGGCGGCTTCGGCCGCTGTGGGGAGCGGGCCACTTCATGCTGCTGCCTTACGACTTGTGAACCAGTGCGCGGCTCCCAGCAGTCCGGCAGCGGCGGCTGTCACTCGGCCGACGCGCCGCAATCGCCTTCGGGTGGTGCGGTCGCGGGCGGCTGGTCGGGCCACCCGCCGATACGGTGGTAAATGTCCTGTCCGTAGCTGGTCGGCAGTGGCTGCGCGGCGACCAGTTTGAAGGTGCGCGTGCCGTCGGGCTCGCGCGGGGCACGGAGGAAGAGAGTCAGGTCCGGGAGCTCACGGCCGAAACCGTCGGCGAAGTCGAATTGGTGGGAGACGAAGAAAACCCTGATGTCCGCTTCCAGGAGCGCGCGCACGACCTGACGGCCGATCTCCGATCCTTCGCGCTCGTTGGTCGCTGCGAACGATTCGTTGAAGAGGATCAGGCAGTGCGGGCCGATCTGGCCGGCAATCCTGCTCATCCTGCTGAGTTCCTCGTCCAGGCGGCCGCTGACCATCTCGGCGTCTTCCTCGCGGATGAAGTGCGTGAACAGCTGCCGGCAGACACTTGCCCGCAGGGCCCCGGCCGTCACGAACATGCCGCACTGCATCATGAGCTGGGCGAGCCCGACACTGCGCAGAAATGTTGACTTGCCGCCGGAGTTGGCGCCGGTAATGATCACCAGCGCCTTGCCGTCGGCGGTCACGTTGTTGCCGACCACCCGCTCGGTACGCAGGCTGAGGCTGGTGTCGCGCAGGTCCTCGCAGGTGAACTGGGGCGAGGTCCAGCTCAGCGGATCGGGGAAGGTGAGCGGCTGTCCTCGCGCGGTGAGCTGATCGTGCAGGTTCAGGCAGCCGACATAGAACGCGAGCTCAGCCTGGAGCATGGTGAAGAAGCTGGACACGTGGTCGGCCGCCTGGGCGGCCGCGTTGGCGACGAGGTTGAGACCGCGGTTGGCCAGGTCCTGCAGGGCCTGACCGCCGGCCTCGTCGCGCGGCGAGATGGCGAAGGAGTAAACCGAGCGCGGCTCGATCCGGACCCGTTCCTTCCAGCCGCGCTTGGCGCTGCCCGCCCGCAGGACGAAGTTGATCCCGCTGTTGTCCCGGTCAAGTTGCGCGCTGATCAGCTCGCCGCCGGCGAACCGCAGCTGCCCGAGGTGCCCGCTGAGAACCTCGAAATAGTCGTCATCGAGCTCGCGCTGGAGCGTGTGCAGCAAAGTGACCAGCCCTTCGGACCGGAACTTCGCGACGTGGTCATCGGCGAGCCGGCGCAGGTCCCTAAGCCGGACGATCAGGACCTCAAGCTGGTTGACGGCTGACGACAGGATCGACGCCGGGTACTGCGACGACAGGAATCCCCAGATCCGGCGCTTCTCCGCCAGAGCTGCCACCGCGATGTCGTACATCAGGCGGACGACATCCGGCACCGCGATGCAGTCGGCCAGGACACTCTGCCGGTAGCGAATCGCGGCCTGGTCCGTAACGCTCGCCAGCAGTACCTTCGCCGAGATCTGGTAGAGGAACTTGTCGCCCGCGGCCATCGCGGTCAGCACGGTGTCCAGTTCGAGGTCGGCGATCAAGTCGGCGCTGCTGGGGGGCAGGTCGGCGGCGAAGTCGAAGTCCTGGTCTGCGCACAGCAGGTGGGCTTTCATGGCGCCAGCCGTCCCTTGAGCTGGTCGTAGGTCACGCCGTGCTTGCGCGCGATGGCCAGCGCGTAGGCAAGGCCGTCGGCGGGCTTGCGCACCACCTGGTAGGTCCGCTCGGCGGCGTTACCGGGGACGATGGTGCTCGCCATGCTGACGACGGACGGCCCGAGAGCGGCGAGTTCGTCGATGAAGGTGACGTAGACGCACAGCAGGTCAAGCCCGATGACGCGGGCCAGCACTCGCTGCCCGAGGAAGTACGCATCGCTGACGGTGGTGGAGGTGAAGATCTCGTTCATGATCACGATGCTGTCCGGCGTGGCCGCCTGAAGCACCTTCTGGATGCGCAGCAGATCCTGTTCCAGTTTCCCTGCCAGGTCGGCGATGTCTTCCTGGCGCTCGAAGTGGGTGAAGATCTGGTCGTACACATGCAGCCGGGCCGCCTGCCCCGGCACCGGGCAGCCGGTGCGGGCCAGGTGGTGGAGCTGGCCGAAGGTTCGCGCGAACGTCGTCTTGCCGCCCTGATTAGGGCCGGACACCACGATGACTCGTTCCGGCCCGGTCAGCTGGAACTCGTTGGTGACCACTGGCTGGCCGCGTGCCGTGAGCCTGGCGGCGAGAGCGAGGTCGAAGGTCTCGCGCGCATAGATATCCTTCGGTCGCGTCGTGAGCTCCGGGTAGCAGAACGTCAGCCCGGCCGACCGCAGCGGCCTGATGTAGTCCAGGTAGGCCAGGTAGAACTGCAGTTCGCGGTGAGCCTGGCTGACCGCCGGGTCCATGAACTGCTGGTGCCGCCGGCAGAATCCGGCGAGTGCGGCGAACTCGTCGGCGAACAGGCGGGCGACGAGCTCGGCGATCTGTGCGCTGACGTGGTTCATGCCGGGCCACGTGCGGTACGGCACCAGGTAGTTCTTCACCGCTCCCTGCTGGAAGCGCTCGAAGGTCTTCTCGATCTCCGCGCTGTAGTCGGGCTCGCCGTTGTATCGGCTGACTTCCACCCGCAAACCCTTGATCCGGATCTGGTAGGTAATCTCGGCAAGCTCGTTCTTGCGGTCGGCTGCCTCCGCGGCCAGCCGGGCGAAGCCGGGTGAGCCGGCGTAGTCGAAGAGGTAGTCACGCAAGGCCACGAGCCCGCGTGCTGCCACCGGCCGCTCGGCCAGGACGTCCGCCAGCTTCCTGACGGCGTCACAGTAGCTGATCGCGGCGTCGAGGAACCAGCCTTCTCGCTGGTGAACGGAGTGCATCTTGCCGAGCTGCGACAGGTGTGCCCGTACCTGGCGCAGCTGCCCGGTGAACTGCCTAGCGGCCTCGAGCAAGGCGGGTTCTTCCAGGTCGCGGAAGACCTCATGCCGGAAGCTCACGGTTTCCAGGTCCCTGGCCGGCTGCCTGAGCAGCCGCCTGATGAGCTCCCGCTCATCCCGGTCACCGGCCACGCTGTCGATGACCTGATCGAAGTTCAGGTCGGACAGAACCTCGTCATCGAGCGCGTCACTGCTCCCCGGCTCGGCAGGTTCCTCGCCGAGCAGGCTCGCGAACCTCGCAGGGCCGGTCATGGCACGCCACGCTCCTGTCTCGCCGCGCGGGCGGTTGGACAGGAGCCATCAGCCACGAGGGCGGTTCTCGACGAGCTCCATCGCCGTGCGGTAATTCTATCGTGACCTGACAAGCAGCTTGATCGTCTGCACGAGTCGGCCAGGGAGCCGGGTCCAGGCCACGCAGCATCAGTGCCGCGTGCGGCGCCGCGATGCGGGCGGTAAGTGCGGCACCGGCGACGGCAGTCGGCCGTCAAACCACGGGGCGAATGAGGCGACTGAAACTTGCTGTTGCAGGACGCTGGCGTGGGCTGCTCGCAGTTCCGGTCCTGGCGGCAGGCCGAGATCGGCGCTGAGCTGTCGGCGGATCTGCTCGAATGCCTGCAGCGCGGCGGCGTGCTGCGCAATTCCAGTCCTGCGCGCTGGGCTACCTGAAGCCGCGCGATCATCGCCCGGTCACCGCGGTCGACGGCCAGGAGTGCACCGGCGTCCAGGACCAGGGGCGCTCACGCGGCGGTGCCCCCTGCGGCAAGGCCGAGCTCGCGCTCGGCTTTGCCGATTTCCTGGGCTGTCAGCGCGCCATGCTCTGCCTGCCAGCCGGCCAGGAACTCGGCGAGTGCCTCGGCCCGCAGCTTGCTCGCTGCGGCTTCGGCTAGCCACGACGACACCGGCTGGCCCGCATGGGCTGCCGCAGACCTGACGGCATCACCAAGCTCGGCCTCGAACGAGATACTCAGCTTGTCGACTTTCACGCCGATTTTTCTACCATGGTAGTTCCTACGTCGGTAGGAACTCCTCGCGTGCGTCAGGGATGACCGCCGTCACCTCGATTTCGACCTTGGCCTGGCTCTCGACGAGCCGGGCGACCTGGATCACGCTCATCGCGGCGCTGAAGCTGCCGATCACCTCACGGAAGCCAGCCCCGATCTCCCTGCGGGCCCTGCTGTAGGCCTCGACGTCGGTCACGTACCAGGTCATGCGCACGATGTCAGCGGGCTCGGCGCCGGCCTCGGCGAGCACTGCCACGACGTTGCGCAGTGCCTGCCGGACCTGGCCGGCCAGATCGTCGGTGCGGAAGACGCCGTCAGCGTCCCAGCCGATCATCCCGGCGACGAACACCAGCTCACCCCGTGCCGTCACGCCGTTGGCGTAACCGCGCGGGCGTGGCCAGCCGGGCGGCTGCAGGACTCTCATTCCAGGCTCCGCTCTCATTCCGGGCTCCTCAACGGCTAACTGGCGTAGGTGACCTTCCCGCCGGCCATGGTCCAGGTGACCTCCGTGTCGGCGATCGCATCCGGGGTATCCAGGATGTTCTCCGACAGGCACGTCAGGTCGGCGGCCATGCCCGGTGCGATCGCGCCGGCGCGGTCTTCCTCGAAGGCGCACCAGGCGCTGGCCGAGGTGTACATGCGCAGCGCCTGTCCGACGCTGATCGCCCACTCCGGTCCGACGACCCCGGCGGCACGCGTCAGCCGGGTGAGCGAACTGCGGATGCCCAGCAGCGGCTCGTACGGTGCGACCGGGCTGTCGGAACCACCGCCCACCGGCAGCGCGATCTCGGCCAGGTAGCCTCGCAGCGGCTCGATGTCGCGTGCCCGTTCCGCGCCGAGGTAGTGACGGAAACCAGCAGCGAGCGCGAATTGCAGCGGCTGCTGTGCGGTGACGGTCAGCCGCAGGCTCCGGGCCCTCGGCCAGTGATCGGCCCGCGGGTACATCATGTGGATGAGCGTCCACCGGCGGGCGGCTATCGACGCGACGCGGTCGGCCGCCTCGAACGCGTCCAGCACCGAGTCGATCGCAGCGTCCCCGACGCAGTGCACGCCGACGTGCCAGTTCGTCGCGGCCGCGGCCGTGCAGATCGCGCGCAGGCTCTCGGCGCTGATCAGCGGCTTGCCGTGCGGGTGCTGATCGTCGTCGGGATGAGCGTAGGCGTCCCGGTAGTAGCCGGTCTCCACGCCGCCGTCGGCGCCCAGCTTGAGGCCGAACAGGCTGGTCCACTCGCCGCGGAACGGCGCGGGGCCGTCGCCCGCGGCCAGCGCCGTGACCGCCTGTTCGATGTCCCGGTCGCTGCTGGCAATCCGCCACATCATCGCGACCCGCTGCCGCAGCGCGCTTTCGTCGCCGAGCCGCCGGAACAACTCGATGTCCGCTGGTGTCAGGCCAGGCTCCACCACGCCGGTGATGCCCGCCCTGGCGTAGGCATCGCCGACCTGCGCCAGCGCTTGCCGCTTGCGCGCCTGCGGCACCGCGGGAAGCTGCGCGGCCAGCCGCCCCACGTAGGCCGTCCCGACGATGTGGCCGGTCGGTGAGCCGTCCGGCCGCCGGATGACCGTGGTGCCGGGTTCGTCATGGCTGGTCGCGTCCACGTCCAGCAGGCCGAAAGCCAGCGTGTTCAGCACCAGGTTGTGCCCGCCCCGGCGGATGAAGACCGGATGCCCGGCGGCAGCGGAGTCGAGCTCCGCGGCGGTCGGCATGCGCTGCTCTGCCAGGCTCGATTCGTGCCAGGCTGGCGAGGTCACGATCCACTCGCCGTCCGCCGCGCGGTCCGCGGCGGTGCGCACCACCTGCAGCACGTCGGCGATGCTGCGGCACCCGCCCAGGTCTGGCGAGAGCAGGCCCAGGCCGGTCATCAGCATGTGATTGTGCGAGTCGAAGAAGCCGGGCAGCAGCAGCCCGGCGCGGTGCTCGACGACCGTGCCGGGGCCGGTGACGGCATCGAGCCCGGCGACCGGGCCGACCGCGAGCACCCGGCCGTCCCGGATCGCCACGCCGAAGCCGGGCCTGGCCTCGGTAGCCAGTGGCGCGACGGCGTCGGCGGTGATCACCAGGTCAGCGTTCGTCAACGGATGCCGCCTCCAGCGATGGCTGAACTGCGGGGCCGGCCTGACTGCCGGGACGCCAGCGGCTGTGCCTGGTACCGGTATCGGGCTGCCTGACCAGGGTAAGGCGCGGCCGCGGCCCGTCGGTCCGGCCGGCTGGCGGCTTACGGCGCCCGGCGAGGTACTGCGGCGGCCAGCACGCGCCGGGGCCGGAGTAATCCTGGTCGGCGGCCGCATGAAGAGTCCAGTTCGGGTCGTACAGGTGCGGCCGGCCGACCGCCACCAGGTCTGCCCGGCCAGCCAGCAGCAGGGAGTTCACGTCGTCGTAGGAGGAGATGGCGCCGACCGCGATGACCGCCACGCCATAGCGCTCACCGACCTCGTTGCGGATCCGGTCGGCGTAGGGCGTCTGGTAGCTGCGCCCGAACCGCGGCTGCTCATCGCTGACAACCTGGCCGGTCGAGACATGAATCGCGTCGGCGCCATGCGCCGCGAACGCCGCGGCAATCTGCACCGCGTCCTCCACCTCGTTCCCGCCCTCGTGCCAGTCGGTGGCGGAGATCCGCACGCTGACGGGCAGCTCGGCCGGCCACGCGGCGCGCACCGCGTCGAACACCTCGAGCGGGTACCGCAGCCGGCCCGCGAGGGTGCCGCCATAGTCATCCTGCCGCAGGTTGGACAACGGCGACAGGAAGGAGGACAGCAGATAGCCGTGCGCGCAATGCAGCTCGAGCAGGTCGAAGCCCGCCCGTGCGGCGGCCCGCGCCGCAGCCGCGAATTGCGCGGTGATCGCGTCCATCTCGGCGCGGCCGAGCTCGCGAGGCGTCTGGCTGCTCGCCGAATAAGGCACGGCCGACGGGCCGGCGACGTCCCAGTTGCCCTCCTCCAGCGGCTCGTCTATGCCTTCCCACATCAGCTTGGTAGAGCCCTTGCGGCCGGAGTGGCCGAGCTGGATCCCGATCTTCGCGCTGCTGGCGGCGTGGACGAAACTGGCCGCCCGGGCCCAGGCCCGCTCCTGCTCGGCGGTGTAGATGCCGGCGCACCCCGGCGTGATCCGCCCCTCCGGCGATACGCACACCATCTCCGTCATGACCAGCCCGGCGCCGCCCAGCGCACGCGCACCGAGGTGCACCAGGTGAAAGTCGCCGGGGACCCCGTCGACTGCCGAGTACATGTCCATCGGGGATACCACGACGCGGTTATCCAGGATCAGCGTCCTCAGCCGGAACGGGTGGAACATCGGCGGACGGGCGTCGTGGACTGCCGGCATGACGCCGCGCTCGGCTTCGTGCCGGCGATACCACGCGTCCATTGCCGCGACGAACTCCGGGTCGCGCAGCCGCAGGTTGTCGTAGGTGATGCGGCGGCTGCGGGTAACGATGTTGAATGCGAACTGCTCGCTGCCCTGCCCGGTGTAGTGGCTGATGTTCTCGAACCACTCCAGGCTGGCGCGTGCCGCGCGCTGCGTCGACAGCACTACCGGGCGCCGTTCCGCCTCGTACGCTTTCAGCGCCGCGTCGATCGCGGCATGCTCGTGCAGGCAGGCGGCCAGCGCCAGCGCGTCCTCCATCGCGAGCTTGGTGCCCGAGCCGATGGAGAAATGCGCGGTGTGCGCGGCATCGCCGAGCAGCACGATGTTGCCGTGCCGCCAGGTCGCGTTCGACAGCGTGCCGAAGCTCTGCCATTTCGAGTTATTGACGAAGATCCGGTGGCCGGCCAGCACATCACCAAGCAACTCAGCGATGCGGGCCGCCGACTTCTCGTCGCTCACGCCCGGTGCCAGTGCGCTCGCGGCTGACGCGTCGAAGCCGGCCCGGCGCCAGACGTCCTCGTGCATCTCAACGATGAACGTGCTGCCGCTGGTGTCGTACGCGTAGCCGTGCACCTGCATGATGCCGTACGGCGTCTGGCAGATGTAGAACTTGAACGCCTCGAACACCAGGTCAGTGCCGAGCCAGATGTACTTGTTGCGGTGCAGTTCGACCGAGGGCGAGAAGACGCCGGGATACCTGGCGCGGACCGCGGAGTTGGCCCCGTCGGCTGCGACCACCAGATCGTGCTCGCGGCTGAGCGACTCGACGTCCGGCGCCTCGGTCTGGAACTCCAGCCCGACGCCCAGCCCCGCGCACCGCTGCTGGAGCAACTGCAGCAGTGTCTTACGGCTCATGGCGGCGAAACCCTGCCCGCCGACCGTCGTGACCGTGCCGTTGAAGTGGACGTCAATGTCGTCCCAGCGCGCGAACTGCCTGGCCATCCGCGCGTAGAAGACCGGATCGGCATGCTCGATGCCGCCGAGCGTCTCGTCACTGAACACGACACCGAAACCGAACGTGTCGTCGGGAGCGTTCCGCTCCCAGACGGTGATGTCCGCAGACGGGTCAAGGGCTTTGGCGAGCGCCGAGAAGTACAGCCCGCCGGGACCGCCGCCGACGACCGCGATGCGCATCAGCACGTCCTCCCGCCTCCGCTCAAGTACCCAAGTATGCTCTATTCTTTACGGCAGTCAAGTATCCGACATAGACGTGGCTCGATCACCTGGAGCGGTGTGCCCTGTGGCCATAGCTGCGACATTCACCGAGAACGCCCGCCCTGACCTGCAGCCCCGGCAGCTGATCGTGACGCTGTACGGGCTGTACGGCCGGGACGGGCTGTACGGCCGGGACGGGCGCAACTGGCTGTCGGTGGCAGCCCTGGTGCGGCTGATGAGCGAGCTAGGCGTCGACAGTCAGGCAGTGCGGTCATCGGTGTCCCGACTCAAGCGGCGCGACACGCTGCGCAGCCTTGCGGTGGCCGGCTCGGCGGGCTATTCGCTGTCGCCCGCGGCGCTGGAGGCGCTGCGGGATGGCGACGCCCGGATTTTCCAGTCCCGGCGGGCCGTGCTGGCCGACGGCTTTCTGGTTGTCGTCTTCTCGGTACCCGAGAGCGAGCGCGAGAGGCGGCATGAGCTGCGCACGCAACTGTCCCGGCTCGGGTTCGGCACGGCGGCTCCCGGCGTGTGGGTGGCCCCGGCCCAGCTCGCGCGCGAGACCGCCCGGGTGCTCGCGCGGTCCGGGCTCGACCGGTATGTCGATCTGTTCCGCGCCGATCACCTGGGTTTCGCCGACCTGGCCGTCAAGGTTCGGCAGTGGTGGGACCTCGATGAGCTAGCAGCCCAGTCGGCCGCCTTCACGGCGCTGTACCGGCCGGTGGCGGGCTGGCTGGCCGGGCGCACCGCCAGCGACGCCGAGGCATTCAGGCAGTATGTGCCGATGCTGACCACCTGGCGACGGCTGCCGTACCTGGACCCTGGCCTGCCGCTGGAGCTGTTGCCCACCGGCTGGAGCGGTGAGGCCGCTACCGGGCTGTTTGCCGAGCTGAACAAGGCGCTGCGGGAGCCAGCCCGCCGTCACGCGATGGCCGTCATCCACGCCTGACGGGTGCTGTCTGCCAGGCGGGTGCTGACTGCCAGGCGGTCCCGGTCAGCGGCCCGGTGGCAGTCCGGAGCAGATGTTCGCGCCGGCGTTACGCGACTGAACCGCGCCCGGGCCGTTCTTGATCGCGTTACTGACCGCGACCGTGGCGCCGCCGCCGCTCCTGGCCCCCTTCTTGCGCTTCTTGCCGGCACCCGGGGAGGTGGCAGTCGCTCGCGGGTTCACTCCGGCGAAGTCGGTGCCGAGGATCAGCGTCACCGTGCCCGGCGTGCCGACCTGCCAGGCGGGCTCGGCCAGCGTGTTCTGCCCGGCCGGGAACGACTTGAGGGCGGTCATCAGCGTGTACGCGCCCTCTGCCTGGTCGAGGCCGGCGTAGTCGACCGTGGTTGTGCTCGTGTACGCGGCGTTGCCGACGCCGGTCACGGTGAAGCCCAGCCTGCGCAGCTTCCGGGCGGTGACCGTGGCCAGCCCGGCCTGGCCGGTCCCGTTGAGTACCCGCACCGAGACCTTGCTGTGCCGCAGCACGGGCAGCTGACCGGTCCACCGCTGGCCGGTCCTGATCATCTGGTAGAGCACGTCGTCCTGCGGCTGCACGGCCATCAGGTGCTGGTCGTAGGTCGGGTAGTTATAGGTGTCCATGGTGGTCGGCAGCGTGAGCAGGGTGACGTCCCTGGACTTGAGGTGGACCAGCGACCTGGCCAGCGTCAGCAGTGCGTCGACCGAGCCGAGGCCGCTGTCGACGGTCAGGGCCTTGGTGGCGGTACCGGCGATGGACAGCAGCTGCGGGATGTTGCTGAACAAGCCCTCCTTGTTGACCTTCTGCACGATCGAGGAGATAAATGCCTGCTGCAGCAGGATCCGGGGCAGGTCGCCGCCCGCGTCCGGGCCGCCAAGCGCGTGCCTGGTGCGCACGTACGCCAGCGCCTGGTTGTACTTGAGCAGGTGCAGGCCTTGGGGCAGATTCAGGTGCGACTTCGGATCGTGGTACCCGCCCTTCGGCACGCAGACTTCCACCCCGCCAAGAGCGTCGACCATCGTGCGGAACGAGTTGAAGTCGAACTCCACGAAGTGGTCGAGCTTGATGCCGGTCAGGTCCTCGACAGTGGACACCGCGCACGTCGGGCCGCCGATGTTCAGCGCGCCGTCGATCAGGTTGCCCGGCGGGTAGGTATAGGGACCCTGGATGCCGATGCCGATGTACCGGTTGCGGGCCTGGCAGCCGGGCTCGTAGACGAACAGGTCGCGCGGGATGGACAGGATGATGGCCCTGGTGTGGGTCGGGTTCAGGTGCACGAGCAGCAGGTTGTCGGAGTTACTGGTGAGCGGGGAACTGCCCGCCGCGACGCCGAAATGACCATGCTGGCCGGCCCGCATCTGGGAGCCGAGCACAAGGACGTTCAGCGCGCCGTAGACGGTCCGGCCGGACAGGCCGTGGACCTTGACGACCGTGATGTTCCCGTCCAGCCGCCGGTAGGTGGCGTAGCCGGCCAGCGCGACGACCACGGCGATCACGGCGACGAACGTGGCAAGGACGTATCCCGCCCCGCCGAGCCAGTTCCGGCGCGCCAACCGGGCGGGCGGCGCGGACGCCCTGCCGCGACCGCCCGGCCTGGCTCGCGCGGGCTGCTGGCGGGGCATGCCCGGCGGTCTGCGGCCGGCCTCCGCGGCCCAGCGATCCTCGCCGGGCCTGGCTCGCCGGGGCGGGTAATTGTCCCCCTCGCCGGAGTCGTAACGCCCGTGCGGCATCTGCTCTCCTGTCCTGCCTGCGGAGTTTCCGGAAGGCGCGGCGGCACTAGGTCAGCTGGCAGCCTGCGGCTGGCAAAGTTCATGCGAAGTGTATCCGTGGTCTGCGCCTGTTTCTGCGGCTTTTTGCCGCAGCCTTACCGGCCGGCGGCGGTGCCAGCCCGTGGCATCGCGGGAATAGACCTGACGGATCAGCGAGCTGCACCGGCATGTCCTGCTGAGCCAGCCCGAGCTGTCTGCGCTGGAAGGCATCTGCCTCAAGCGGGCCGGGCAAGCTCCCGCACCGTCAGCGACCACGCCCCGCAGCACTGAACTGAAGAGACCAGCCGATGACGAGCACAGCGACCGCCGCGCCGCTCAAGCTCGCCGTGGTCAGCACGAATACGGCAGCGCCGGCGGAACGCGGACGTCCATCGATCTCGACGCCGACCTGATGCGGCTGGCCACCGGAGGATCCGCCTGGCCGCCGCCCGCGAACTAGGGTGAGAGCTAGTGGTCCAGCGAGGGCACGCTCCGGCGAGAGGCGGACATGATGGCGATCGCGACCGTGAACCCGGCCACCGGGGAGACCGTGCAGGTCTTTGCCGAGATGAGCGAGGCAGACCTCGACCAGTGCCTGGCGGCAGCCGCGCAGGCGCACGCCAGCTACCGGCTCACCAGCCTTGACGACCGCGCCCGCTGGCTGCGGACGGCAGCCGACATCCTGGACGGGCGGCGGGACTCGGTCGCCGCGATGATGACCACGGAGATGGGCAAGACGCTGGCCTCGGCGAAGCAGGAGGTGGCCAAGTGCGCGGTCGCCTGCCGGTACTTCGCCGAGCACGCGGCCGGATTCCTGGCCGACGAGCCGGCCGATGCCGCCGCGGTCGGAGCGGGCCAGGCCTATGTCAGGTATGAGCCGCTCGGCCCGGTACTGGCGATCATGCCGTGGAACTTCCCGCTCTGGCAGGCCATGCGGTTCGCCGCGCCCGCCCTGATGGCCGGCAACACCGGGCTACTCAAGCACGCCTCGAACGTGCCGCAGACCGCGCTGTTCATGCAGGACCTGTTCGCCGAGGCGGGCTTCCCTGCCGGGGCGTTCCAGACGCTGCTGGTCGGCTCGGCGCGAGTCGAGCGCATCCTCACCGACGACCGGGTGGTCGCGGCGACCCTGACCGGATCGGGCCCGGCCGGGCAGTCGGTGGCGGCCATCGCCGGCAGCGTGATCAAGAAAGTCGTGCTCGAGCTCGGCGGCAGCGACCCGTTCGTGGTCATGCCGTCCGCCGATCTCGCGGCCGCCGCCCGGGGGGCGGCAACCGCCAGGTGCATCAACAACGGCCAGTCCTGCATCGCGGCCAAGCGGTTCATCGTTCACGACGCCGTTTACGACGAGTTCGAGCGCCTGTTCGTCAAGGAGATGTCCGGCAAGACCGTCGGGGACCCGATGCTGGAGAGCACCGACGTCGGTCCGCTGGCGTCTGAGCAGCAGCGCGACGACGTCGAGGATCTCGTCGCCGACGCGGCCGCCAAGGGTGCCAGGGTGCTCTGCGGCGGCGCGGCGCCGGATCGGCCCGGCTTCTACTACCTGCCGACCGTGCTGGCCGCGATCACCCCGGACATGCGGGTCTACCGCGAGGAGGTGTTCGGGCCCGTGGCGTCACTGTACCGGGTCGCGGACATAGCCGAGGCGATCAGCCTGGCTAACGACACCGAGTTCGGCCTCGGCGCGAACGCCTGGACCAGCGACGAGGCGGAGCGGAGCCGGTTCATCAGCGATCTGGCGGCGGGCCTGGTCTTCATCAACGGGAACGTGACGTCCTACCCCGAGCTGCCGTTCGGCGGCATCAAGAACTCCGGATTCGGCCGGGAGCTGTCCAGCCAGGGGATCCGCGAGTTCTGCAACGTCAAGACCGTCTGGATCGGCGGCTAGCCGTCGGTGTGCCCGGCCGTCGGTGTGCCCGGCCGTCGGTGCGCCCCGAGGCCAGTCTGCCAGGCTGGCCGTCGGCATTACCGCGGGGCTGCCGCGACCGTGTACGGTGCAATCGCTACGTCGCAGCGATTACCCGGCGGCGGGCCCCGGTGCTTAGCTTTACGGTGCTTAGCTTTACCGGAATCAGGCCGGCCAGCGCTGGGAACTGAGCCGAGAAGGAGCACGATGACGTCGCAGCCGAGCAAGACGCGCCAGGCGCTGGCAATGGCGATAGTCCTGCAACTCGCCCGCCGGACCCGGTTCGTCGAGCCGGAAATGCTAGGCCTGAGCGATGTCGTCAAGCCGGGCAGCGTCTGCTTCGACATCGGAGCCGCCGCCGGCCTCTACACGCTGGTGCTGTCGCGGCTGACCGGTCCGCAGGGGCAGGTGCACAGCTTCGAGCCGGTGCCGTTCGCTCATCCGGCGCTCACCCGGCTGCTCGGCGGGCGCTCCAGCGAGAACGTCCGTCACCATCCGATCGCTCTCGGCGTCGAGCCCGGCCACGGCGTCATGAGCGTGCCGGTGGGCAAGCACGGACCGGTCACCGGCCGGTCGTTCCTGGACGCCGACTGCGACGGGCCGGGTTCCAACGCCGAGTTCCGCGGTCAGATCGGCGTGGACGTCGAGGTCCAGACGCTCGATAGCGTCTGCGCCGCCGCGGAGCTGACCCGCCTGGACTTCATCAAGATCGATGTCGAAGGGGCCGAACTTCAGGTGCTCAAGGGCGGCCAGGCCTCCATCGAGCGCTTCCGGCCTGCGGTGCTGGTCGAAATCGAGGACCGGCATACAGCCCGTTACCGGCATCCGGGTGCCGACGTGGCGGCCTGGCTCCGCGAGCGCGACTACGTGATGCGCACCTGGCAGGGCAGCTGGCAGGAGGCGGATGTGGTGTGCACGCATACCCGCAACTACCTGTTCTTGCCGGCCGCGAGCGATGAGCGCAGCCGCTCGCAGTCGCTGGCGACGTCCGCGGTTTCTGACGGGGAAGAGCTTGCAGTCACCAGCTGAGTACTCCGCGCGGTCGTTGTCAGGGCTGGCCGGTTCGTGCCCGTTCCCGTCAGGTTCTGGCGGTACTTGCGACCGGGACGGCGGTCCGGTCACTCTCAGCCGGCGTCCCGGTCACGGCCACGCCGTGCAGGTCGTGCACGTACCAGCCGCCGCGAAGAAGCGAGGCGATCGCGGCGATCCGGTTACCCGGCGAACTGCCAGTAGCTGAAGTTGGTCGGCAGCAACTCGACCGCGCCACAGAGGGGTCCTCGCCCGGCCCTGGAGCGCCGACTTGCTGCGCCGAGCAGACGAGACGGTGGCGGACGAACCGCCAGGCGACAGCGCCGAACCATCCATGGCAGCCGCGCCGACATCAGGAGGCGCCTCGCGCGGCACGCCGGGAATGTCCCAGCCAGGGTCCGTCATCGCGCGCCTCCCTCCGCCGTCAGGCGGGCTTTGCTGGCCCCGCTTTCTTGTTCGATTTTACTGGATACAGCACACGCTTATCGAGCAACTATCTGAGCCTAACTGGACTCCGGGGAGCAACCAGCGCCGGGACAGAAGGCCGAGCGTGAGCCGCTAGCGGTGGCAGGGTTCGGTTGTCCCGTAGCCGACCCGTTGCTCCGCTAACTGACCGGGCGGGTTAGCCGGACTGCACCCAGCCGCCGAAATGGTGGGGCAGCAGCACAGGCCCGACGCCAGGGATGGCCTGCGCCCGGGCCTCGGTGAGCAGCGCGGCGGCGGCCTGCGCTGCGGTCTCCCCGGTACGGGACATCCGGGCGGCAATGAGGCCGGTCACGATGGGCGTGGCGAACGACGTGCCGCTCCACTTCGCCATCCCGTAGAACTCCCTTACCTGCCCGCTGTAGGGAGCGACGTGGCAGGTGTAGGTGCCGGTGGCGAACGCGTTGACGAGGTCACGGCCCGGCGCGTACACATCGACCCAGCCGCCGAAGTTGGTAAAGCTCGCCCGGCCGTGCCAGTCGCTGCCGAGCGCCCCGACAGCGATCACGCCAGGGAACGCGCCCGGCCAGTTGGGCCGCCGCGAGCTGTCGTTACCTGCGGGGGCGATGCAGATGCTGCCCTTGTACTGGTTCAGCCGCTTGAGCCATTGCTCGAACGCGATCAGCGGCAGGTCATGCCGGGACCGGGCAGCGATGCTCAGGTGGAAGATGTCGGCCCCGCGCCGGAGCTCGTCCTCCAGCCTCATGACGAGGTCAGATTCCAGCTGGCTTCCGGCGATCGAAAAGGCGTTGCTGACAACGACGTCCGCTGCCGGGGCCACTGCCCGCAAGACGCCGGCCACGAACGTCCCGTGGCCGGTATACGGCGGGATGGGCTGGACTCCGCCGGGCAGCTTGGGCGGCAGCGGGTCGATGTCGGCCGCCTGCACCCCGGTAAGCCAGGAGCATGCGTCGGCTGCGCCCGCGAGCAGGCCCGTGTCGGCCACGTAAATCAGCGCACCAGCACCGCCGTTGTCGCCGCTGACCGACGGGTAGGGCTCGGCTCCCTCGTAAACAGCCTGCGGCTCGGTGGCCGGGCACATGAGCCCGATACCTCGTGCGACCGTCAGCACATGGTCGGGCGTGGCGATCCCGCGGCCAAGTTGCCGATCGATCTCGGCAAGCGCCTCGTTCGCGGTGGGCCAGGGATCCGCCAGCGTCAGGAGCACGACGCCGCTGATGACCCGGCGGAGGCGGTCGGGCGCGCTGGCTGCCAGATCGCGTTCGGCCGGCTGTCCGAGAATCTCCAGAACCCGATCCAGGTAGCCCGCGCGGACCAGAATCTGGCCCTCAGCGTAGAGATGATCCACGCCGGCACCGTTGCTGGCGACTTTGACTCCCAGCCGATGATCCGAGGAGCCGCGGAAGGCTTTGACGATGCAGTCGACTTCGTCAACGACCTTCGGGCCGAGGCCGTCTCTCCAGTTCTCGGTCTCTTCAGGCATTGTGGTCTCCACAGAAGTAGGTAACGTGCACTTGCCGTCGCGCGGTCAGGGCGCGGTGACCCGCCCGGCTACCTCGCGCCGTCCGCCAGACGGAGTCGCCGATCGAGTATGTGATACCTCAGGCGATGAATAAGTTTTATATAAATATCGACTTAGTCGCGTATGCGCGGAACAGATTCGCTCGCGATCGTCCGACACCTGCCGAGTACGGCCAACTAGGCTTCATTCGTGGCGAATGCCGTTCTGGCCGACCGGTCGGGCTTGCGGGACGTTGACGACCTGCTGCCACTAGCCATGTCGCGGCCGGGCGAGGCGCTCGCCATCGCCAGAAGCCTGCTGTCGCAGCGCCCTGCTCCTGGCGAGGCGCTCGTTGCGCATCAGGCGGCCGGCATCGTCCTGCGCGAAAGCGGCGACGTCAGCGCAGCCATCCGCGAGTTCCGGCGAGCCCTCAGGCTGGCACAGGCCATCGCCTCGCGCGAGCGGGAGGCCGATGTGCTGGCCTCGATGGCCGGCGCACTGCTGTATTCGGGCCGCTCGGCGGACGCGCTCGCCGCGTTCGATCGCGCGGTGGAGCTCTCCAGCGGTCCGCTTGCCGGGCGCGTGCTCCACAGGCGCGGGACCGCGCTCTGGATGCTCGGCCGGAACGCGGCTGCACTGGAGGACTTCCGGCGCGCGGTCATCGTGCTCCAGCGGGCGCAGGACGCTATCTGGACTGCACGCGCTCTCAATGGCCGCGGGCTGGTGTACCTGGACCTCGGCTGGCCGGCCAAGGCTGACTCCGACTTCGTTGCCGCCGGGCGATTGCTGGCCGAGAACGGCCAGGAGCTGGAATTTGCCCACACGCTGGTTAATCGCGGCGTGGCCGCGTATCGTTCGGCCGATGTTCCCGCCGCCCTCGCCTTGCTTGATGAGGCGAGCGCTCACCATGCCCGGCTTGCGGCGCCGACGCCGCTGGTCAGCGTCGAGCGATGCGCCGTCCTGCTCGCGGCGGGCCTGGCTCGTGACGCGCTAGCCGAAGCGGACGCCGCGATAGCCGAGATCGAGCGCGCCCGCGGGTGGTCTACGAAGCGTGCTGAACTGCTGCTCGTGGCGGCCAGCTGCGCGCTCGCGGCCGGGCAGCCGCAGACGGCGCTCGACCGGGCGCGTGGCGCGCACCGCCTGTTCCGGTCCCAGCAGAGCGCATACGGGCAACCTCAGGCCAGGCTCGTTGTGCTTCAGGCGCAGTACGCGATCGGTCAGGTCTCGCCACGCGTTGTCGAGGCCGCCGGACAGGTAGCCGCGCAACTCGAGGCGCTGCACTCGGCCGAAGCCACGCAGGCGCATTTGCTAGCCGGCCGGGTGGCGCTCAGCCTGGGTCAGCTCGCGGACGCCGAACGCCACCTCACCGCGGCAGCGCACAGCAGGCGCCGCGGTTCCGCGATCTCCCGCGTTGCCGGATGGCTGGCAGAGGCACTCCTCGCCAGCGCCGCAGTGGACACCCGGCGACTGGAGATCGCCTGCAAGCGCGGGCTTGAGGTACTCGACCAGCACCGCTGGACTCTCGGCGCATCGGAGCTGCGCGCCCGGGCGACGGCGCACGGGGCCGAGCTCGCCGCGCTCGCTCAGCGCCACGCGGCAACGGCGCACAAGCCGCGGCTGTTGCTGACCTGGAGTGAGCGCTGGCGCGCCACCGCGCTCGCGGTGCCGCCGGTGCGGCCCCCGGCAGGCGCCGGGTTCGACGCCGACCTGGCGGCGCTACGCCAGGCCACGAGCCGGCTGGAGGAAGCGCGGCGGCAGGGCGAGCCGACCGTGTCGGTCGAACGCGATTTGCTGCGGCTGGAGAAGGCAGTCCGGGCTGCCTCGCTGCGGACTAAGGGTGCCGCCGTGCCAGCTCGTCGCGTGATCGACAGTGCCGAGCTGCTCGATCAACTCGGCGCTGCGCAGCTAGCCGAGATCGTGGACATTGACGGCACCGTGCAGGTACTGCTCTGCGGGGCCGGCCGGGTCCGGCAGATAACGGCAGGCAGCACCGCGGACGCCGTCCGCGCCGCCGACTTCGCCCGGTTCGCGCTACGGCGCCTGGCGCGCGGCAGGCATGCAGACGACCTGGCCAGCGCGACCGCGATCCTGTCGGCCGCCGGTGCCCGGCTCGAAGCGGCGACTCTTGGCCCCGCAGTCGCGCTGCTGCGCGAGGGGCCGCTGGTCATCGTCCCGCCTGGCCGGCTGCACGCGATCCCGTGGGCGCTGCTGCCGGCGCTCGCGCGCCGTCCGTTCAGCGTTGCCCCGTCGGCCGGCGCCTGGCTCCGGGCACACGCGGCCAAGCCGCCGGACCGGCAGCACGTGGTGCTTGCCAGCGGTCCGGGCCTGGTCACCGACGGTGCGGAAGTACCCGTGGCGGCCCGGATGTATGACGACGTCACCGTCCTGTCCGGCGCGGCAGCCACGACCGCGCGCGTACTTCAGGCGCTCGACGGCGCCTGGCTCGCGCATCTCGCCGCGCACGGTACGTTCCGCGCGGACAGCCCGATGTTCTCGTCGCTGCGCCTGCACGATGGGCCGCTGACCGTCTACGACTTCGAGCGGCTGGAGCGCGCCCCGTACCGGCTGATCCTGCCGAGCTGCGACTCAGGCGTGCTGGCGCCCGCGGGCGCCGACGAGCTTCTCGGATTGGTGAGCAGCCTGCTGCCGCTCGGAACGGCCGGAGTCATCGCCGGCGTCGTGCCGCTGAATGACCAGGCCACGGTGCCGCTGATGGTCGGCCTGCACAACAGGCTGCGGGCCGGCGATTCCCTCGCCGAGGCGCTGCTGACCGTCAGGGCCGGCGCCGTCGCCGATCCCGTGCAGCACGCCGCCGCGATGTCGCTGCTCCTGCTCGGAGCGGACTGACGCAAGCGCAGGAAACGGGCCGATCAGAGCGGGACACGTCTTACAGCGTGATCCAGCTTGTCATCGTCTCGACGCCGGCCGGCGTCCGGCAGCGCAGCCGGAACTGCCCGAGCGGAATCGGCTCGACGCAGAAGCAGCCGATCTCGTCTGCCTGCAGCACGGTCTCGCGGCCGGTTTTCGGCAGCACCGTGATAACCGCGGGCTCCGCGGGCACGACCTGGCCGACCAGCGAATCATGGCCGACTTCAAGCTCGATCGTGAGCCGTCCCGAGGTAAACGTGAGTGCCCGGATGGAGGCCGCCTCGGTCCGCGTCGCCAGCGCGTGGTCTGCCGTGTGCGAGTCATAGGTCAGCCGGGCAAGCTCGGCGTCAATGTTGTGCCAGGCAAAAGCGTCCCTGGCTGCCGCCACGAAGTCGGCCGGCACCTCGTGCCGGGCCGTGACGGCGCGCCGAAGCGCATCCAGGAGCTCGTCATCGGTCATGCCGGTGCCCACCGCGCTCACCTCCCCGTTTCCTTGATCTTGATCGCGCCGACCCGCTCGGTCAGGAAACCGGCCAGGTGCGGCGATCTCCTCAGCTGGCCCAGGCAGCGGGCTCGCGTCGGCCCGATGCTGCCAACCGGGATGCCGAGGGTCTTGCTGACGTCCGCGTAAGCCGGCGGCGGATCACTGATCAGCAGCGACAGCAGCTTGTGGCAGGCTGGCTGCAGTTCAGCGAAAGCGGCGCGGAGAGCCACGCCGAGTTCCGCCTCGAGCAGGCCTTCCTCGATCGCCCTGGTAGCGAGGTCCGGCGGCATCATGTCGTCGGCCGGCAAGCCGTCCGGATCGTACCTGCGCGCTGTCCGCAGTACCCGCAGGCACTCGTTCCTGGCCGTGGTCGCCAGCCAGCCCGGCAAGGCGGCCGGCTCCCGCAGGTCGCGGACCTTCTCCACCAGCATGAGCCACACACCCTGGGCGACGTCGTCAATGTCTGGCCGGCTCAGCTGGTAGCGGGCGCAGATCGACCACACCAGCGGGGAGTACCGTTCGGCGATCTCGCTCCAGGCCTCCTTGTCGCCGTCGCTCACCCTTCTCACCAGGGCAATCACTGACGGGTCGTCGCGCATGGTGCGTCCTTTCCGAGGCCGGCGGACCCACCTGAATGGTAATCGGCACGGCGCACGGACCTTGCGGAGTCCTGGCACGAACTGACCCGATTGCGGATCCAGGCAGCGACCGCCCGGCTGCTGATGGCCCGCACGGCGGCGCCGACCGCCTGCCGGAGCGCTCAGTTCCCCGCAGCGACGTCTGACCCGGACATCCCCGTGTGTCGGGTTCATGTGTCCCCTTCCGGGATCGGCTGGCCGTAACAGCGGCAGGCGGTCGGCTCCTTCCCAAGCCGGATGCAGTACCCCGGCCGCTGATACGCCGCTGGCTGGCGGAAACGGAAAGTGCGCAATCGCATGTATCAGTGCAGTCCGTAGCACATCCGCAGATCAGCAGCGTGGATGCTGCCGGTCCGCAAAGGGAGGCCGACGGATGGTTCCGTCACTGACCGGGCTGCCGGACCCGACAGGGGAGGGCCCGGCAGCCTAGGTTGGCGTTGTGCTGGCCCGGCGCCGTCAGGGCAGCGCGAAGGTCAGCGGCCGCCAGCGGCCGGCTGCCAATAGCGGAATTCCGGTAAGCGCACGCCAGAAATGTCGGCCCCCGCCCGGTGAATGGCGGGCGGTTAGCGGGCGAAGAAATGCAAGCCGATCCACGACCAGGCGACGAAGACGCCGACCCGGCCCGTTCTGGTCCGCATCACGTGCGTCAGGACCCCGCCGAGCGACGGCAGCCGATCGGGCCGAAGGGCCGCCGCCACCTGCAGCGTGATCCCGGCTGCCAGCACTGTCAGGTAGCCGATGATCGTGGCGTCGTGGCTGTTCATCGGCCGACCAGCAACCAGCCGATGAGCAGCCATCCACCGAGGAGGATGGACCTGCCGGGGGAGCTAGCCAGCACCGGGTCGGTAAGCGCGCTGATGGTCGGATGCGCGTAGGAGTCCGTGGTGAGGTGCGGTTGCTGGAGCAGTGAGCTGAGTTCCAGCAGGCCGCCGCTCACCAGCACGACGGCCCACAGCCAGGCTCGGCGCAGCGCCGCGCCGGCCAGTGCGGGCCGGTGCCGGAGCGGACCCTGCCAGCCGACGGCGATCATCAGGCAGCCGAGCGCGACCACCGCCGCTGTGGCCGGCCAGGAGTAGCGGCGGAACGATCCGACCACGCCGCAGTACAGCGCGCCCGCGGCAAGCCATCCAGCGCGAGCCAGCAGCCTGCGCTGCCGAGCCGGGCGGCTGGCCGGAGCGGCCGGCGACGCTATCGCAGCGGCCGGCGACGCTATCGCAGCGGCGCTGTCGGCCTGGCCGGCGCCGCCGCCGCCACCCTCAGCCGTGCCCTGGCGCCGGGCCCTGGCCGCGTCGAAGATCAGCAGGGTGGCCACCGCGAGCATGAGGAATCCATCGAGCGGCTTGCCGCTTATTGCGGTAAAGAGGGCCATCAGCAGCAGAATGGCCACGATCGGCCGGCGCAGCCCGGCCACCGCCGCCCGGCCGGGCGACAGTGCGTTGGTGCTGGCCTGCGCGACAGGCGGGTTCTCCGCTTGCCCGGCAGCATCGGTCACAACGGCAAACCTACCCCCGCCGGGCAGCTTTACCTGCAGGCAGTTTGCCGGTCGTTGACATGATCAGGCCGGCTGACCTGCCACTGTGCGCGGGTTGCCGGTCAGGGGCGGGTCGCCGGTCAGGTCCGGCCCGGTTTCCGGGCGGCGGGGCGCGACGCCCGGCGCATCGGGGTGATCATCGTCGAGGTCTGCGTAACGTTTGCCGTGCCTTTCCCGAGGGAAGATTGCATTCGGTTATCGGCTCCATACGCAAGGTAATTGGACCTTGCCTATAACCATGGCGCCTCCCCGCGGGCGCGCAAGGTAAAGGGAGCCGGAACTGGTCACATGACCGGCACAACCGGACTAACTCCCCGTGCCGCCGTGTGCCCGCGCCACGCCGCGGACCGCCAACCGGGCGTTCCCGTCCACACGGCGCGAGTGCCGGCTGCGCGTCCACCCACGTCAGGCCGGGCGCCTGCTGCCTGGCCTGGCGGAGCGTGATGGTCACGCGGTTTGACACGAGGAGGCAGTGCAGATGCGGATCGGCCTGATTGCCCCGCCCTGGGTCCCAGTACCGCCGCCCGCCTACGGCGGAACCGAGGTCGTCATCGGCAACCTCGCCAGGGGACTGCAAGATCTCGGTCACGAGGTCCGGCTCTTCACGGTGGGCGAATCGGAGTGCCCAGTGCCAACCGACTTCCTGTACCCCAAGGCGATCGCGCCAATCGGCGTTACCGTCCCGGAAACCGCGCACGTGCTAGCCGCCTACGAGTCGCTGGCGGACATGGACGTCATCCACGACCACACCTTCCTCGGCCCGCTCATCGCCGGCCTGCGCGGCATGCGCCGGCCACCCGTGGTGCACACCAATCACGGCCCGTTCAACGGCGAGACGCATCCGATACTGGCGCAGATCGCCAAATACTCGTCGCTGGTAGCCATCTCGCACTCGCAGGCGCGCCAGGCCCAGGCCTACGGCGGCGTCCCGATCACCGGCGTCATCCATCACGGCATCGACCTGGACGTCTACGCCACCGGCCCCGGCGGCGGGGGTTACCTGATGTTCGTCGGCCGGATGTCCCCGGACAAGGGCGTGCACCATGCCGTCCGGATCGCCAAGAAGGCCGGCAAGCGCCTTTACCTGTCGGTCAAGATGCGCGAGGACAACGAGATCAGCTACTTCGAGTCGGAGGTCAAGCCGCTGCTCGACCCGGACGACGAAGTGCCGTCGGAGATGCCGCTCGATCGCCGGATCGACCTGCTCCGCCATGCCGACGCGCTGCTCAACCCGATTACCTGGCGTGAGCCATTCGGCCTGGTCATGGCCGAGGCGCTCGCGTGCGCCACCCCGGTGCTTGCCTTCCGGAACGGGGCGGCGCCGGAGATCATTGATCCGGGCAGGACCGGGTATCTCTGCCGCGACGAGGGGGAGATGATCAGCGCAGTTGACCGGGTGGCCGAGATCGACCGTAACCTGTGCCGCGGCGCGGCCGAGCAGCGGTTCTCGCTGCACCGGATGGCGCGCGACCACGAGCGCCTGTACCGCCGGGTGCTGGAGCGGGAGTCCGGCCTCGTGGGCCAAATCCCGGCCGCCAGCCGCCGTCTCATCAGCGCCTGAACCGCCCGGCGCGACTCGCCCGGCTGCGCGCGGTCAGCAGACCGCGTGCGGCCGGGCCGCGTTCCCGCCCTGCCGCTCCGGCCAGCCGGCCGCGTCACCGGCCGGGGGCAGGGGCGGGTTGCGGACCTGGACCACGGTCGGGACGACGCCAAGGTGACCGAGCCGTGGTCGTCCGGCGACTTGCCGCCGGGCCAGGGTGCCGCGTGCAGTCCGGTGACCTTGATCGAGGGCTCCACCTTCTGCATCAGCGAACCGGGCGGCGACATCCTGCCGGATCGCTCGCAGGGCCTGTTCGTGCGGGACACCCGGATGCTCTCGCGCTGGGAACTGACGGTCGACGGGATCGAGCCCCAGCCGCTGTCGGTCCAGCATGCCGAGCCCTACGCCGCGTCGTTCCTCGGCCGGATGCCGCCGCGCGGCGGCATCGCGGACAGCACGCTGCTGGTGATCCGGCGGCGCTACGTCGGTGATGGCATGCGCGAGGACATCACGCTGCGCAACACCTCGGGCAAGGCCAAGCGCTTCCGGCTGACGCTCGTCGCGGAAGCCGACTTTGCGGATCTGTTCGAGGTCAAGGGCCGGGCGAAGCCCCGCGCGGTGGCGAGCACGGCGATGGAGGATGCCGGGCTCGTCATCACCAGCGGCCGGCGGGAGCGCCGGCAGGAGCTGAGGATTACCGGCGATCAGAACCCGTCGGTGACCGATGACGGCGGCCTGGCCTGGCGGCTGTCGGTGTCCGGGCACTCCGAGCTGACCGTCAGCATCGAGGTCGTGCCGGTCGACGATGGCGTGGCGATGAAGCTGCGCCATCCGCGCGGCCAGGCGGTCGACCGCACCCTCCCGGCCAAGCGGCTCCGTAAGTGGCGCCAGCGTGGCCCGCAGGTCCGCACTCCGGACCGGAACCTGTCCGAGGTGCTCGGCCGCAGCGTCGAGGACCTCGGCGCGCTGCGCATCTTCGACCCCGACCACCCGCGCTGGCCGGTAGTGGCCGCGGGAGCGCCCTGGTTCATGGCCTTGTTCGGCCGCGACTCGATGCTGACCGCGTGGATGCTGCTGCCCTGGGATCCCGGACTCGCGCTCGGCACCCTCCGCACCCTGGCCGCATGGCAGGGGAAGGAGTTCGATGCCGCGTCCGAGGAGGAGCCGGGCAAGATACTGCACGAGGTGCGTTTCGGCCCGGCCGCGTCGTTCGCGCTCGGCGGCCGCAGCGCCTACTTCGGCAGCGCCGACGCGACGCCGCTGTTCGTCATGCTGCTCGGTGAGCTGCAGCGGTGGGGCGGCAAGGACAACGCGATTGCCAGCCTGCTGCCGCATGCCGACCGCGCACTCGACTGGATCCAGCAGTGCGGCGACGCCGACGGCGACGGCTTCGTCGAGTACTGCCGCAAGACCGGCCACGGGCTGGTCAACCAGGGCTGGAAGGACTCCTTCGACGCGATCAGCTTCGCCGACGGGACGATCGCCGAGGCGCCAATCGCGCTGGCCGAGGTACAGGCTTACGTCTACGCGGCCTACCGGGCCAGGGCGCAGCTCGCCAGGCGGGCCGGCGACGAGAGCGGCGCGGTCGCCTGGCGCAAGAAGGCCAAGCAGCTGAAGCGGGCCTTCAACGACCGGTTCTGGCTGCCCGACCATGGCTGGTACGCGCTCGGGCTGGATGCGGCCAAGCGGCCTATCGACTCGCTCACCTCGAACATCGGCCATTGCCTGTGGACCGGCATCGCCGACAAGGAGAAGGCGTCGTCGGTTGCCAGGCAGCTGATGTCCGCCGAGATGTTCAGCGGCTGGGGCATCCGGACGCTGGCCAGCTCGATGGGGTCGTACAACCCGATGAGCTATCACAACGGCTCAGTCTGGCCGCACGACAACGCCATCTGCGCGGCCGGCCTGATGCGCTACGGCTACGTCGAGCACGCGCAGCGGGTTACCAGCGCGATCATCGACGCGTCGGCGGCGTTCGGCTACCGGCTGCCCGAGTTGTTCTGCGGCTTCAGCCGGGACGAGTTCGCCAGCCCGGTGCCCTACCCGACCTCGTGCTCGCCGCAGGCCTGGGCGGCCGGGGCGCCGCTGCTGCTGCTGCACAGCCTGCTTCGGCTCGCCCCGGACGTCGGCGGCGGGCAACTCTGGTGCGCTCCGGAGATCCCTGACCGGTATCTGCCGCTGCGGGTCAGCGGGGTACGGGTCGGCAAGTCAAGGCTCAGCGTGGCAATCGGCGAAGGGCGGTGGGAGATCACCGGGCTCGAGCCGATCAGCTTCGAGGTGATTCCCGCCGCGCGGCCGGCCGGGTCGGGCTGAGCCTCAGTCGTCGAGTACTTCGACGAGCATCCGCGAGCCGGGCGGCGCGATCTGCGCATAGTCCTGCGCCGTCGCTGCGCCCTCGGCTGATCCGAACGCGGCCTCCATGCTCGCCTGGTCGGCGAAGTAAAGCTCGGCAACCCGGTAGTAGGTCTGCTCGCCGCCATCGAGCACGGCAGCCACCTTCCCGGTCTCGGCGCGCTGCAGGCCAGGGATTTTCATGGCGAGCGGCATGTGCACTGCGAGGTAGTGCTCATCGAAAGCGGCTGGGTCGTCTGGCTGCGTGTACAGGACTACGAGTTTGACTGTCATGTCCCCGGACGCTACAGCCCCGCGGACATCCTGTCACCAGCCTGCGCGCCGACGTCACCGGCCGCGTTCGTGACCTGCTAGAGCTCGCCGCCAAGCTCGGATGTCCAGACCACGACCCTGGTCCGGTCGCCGCGGAACAGGTCGCGGGCGTACTCAAGCGGCTGTCCTGCCAGCGAGTACGCGGTGCGTTCCACCAGCATGAGCGGTGCGCCCTCGGCGATGTCGAGCGCCTCGGCTTCGCGGACACCGGCGATCACCGGCTCCAGCGACTCCCTGGCTCGGTGCGGCCGCTGCCCGTAGTTCTCGGCCAGCAGGTCGTACAGCGAGCCGTCGAGCCGGCAGTCCAGCAGGTCGGGAAACAGGCCGGCGGGGAACTGCGAATGCTCGATCACGATCGGGCGCCCGTCGGCAAACCTGATGCGCCGGACGTCATGCACCGGATCGCCTTCGGCGAGCTTGAGTGCGGCCGCGGCAGACGAGCTCGCCGGGATCCGGGTCGCGGCCAGCACCCTGGCTCCGGCGACCTTGCCGTGCCGGCGCAGCTGCTCGGAGAAGCCCGCCAGCGTGGTCAGGTCCTGCTCGAGCTTGGGCTCGGCGACGAATGTGCCGCCGCCGCGCCCCACCGTCCTTGTCACCAGGCCACGCTGAGCCAGTTCACCGAGCGCGTGCCGCAGTGTCATCCGGCTCACCCCGAGCCAGGCGGCCAGGTCGTGCTCGGTCGGCAGCCGGTCACCGGGGGTCAGGAGACCGACCGCGATCGCGTCCGCGAGCCAGTCCTCGATCTGGGCATGCGCGGTAAGCCCCGACTCCCTGACGATCATCGGCGGCTTGCGGGGCAGGGTGGCGATCCTGGCCACGGTCGTGTCGCGCCAGGAGCGCTGCCGTCCCTGCATGTTCCCCAGTTTCTCCTACGCGGCGGACCGCAGCTGCCGTCCGGCCGCTGCGGTCCGCCGCCTGGCGGATGGCGCGCCGCCCTCCCCGCCGTCAGCCGGCCTGCGCGGCCCGGTCCCGGCTCTACGGCACGCCATCCGGTTCCTGGCAGGCGGCTAGGCTGCCCCGCCGGCCGGCACTGGCTCGTCGGCGGGCGCCGTCACCGGCGCGAAATCCTTACGCCGGCCGGTGATCAGGTAGTAGAGCGCTCCCACGACGAGGATGAAGATCAGCACAGTCCACAGGATCGGGATGCCGTTCAGGAACCCGATGTGGAAGTTGAGCACGCCGCTCTGTGTCGGTGTCGGGTTGCTCTGGATCCTGGGCCAGGCGAAGTTGACGAGCATTGCGCCGCCGTAGAGCAGCCCGATGATGTTGACGATCAGGCCCCAGCTGCCGAGGCGGAACGGTGCGCTCGTGCGCGGCCAGCCCCTCAGCCGGTCCCGCAGGATCGCCAGGTTGCCGAGGAAGTAGCTCAGGTAGATCATCGCCGTCGCGGCGATCGCGATGGTGCCGGCGCCCGAGAACTGGATGAACGGGACGGCCGCCAGAACGGCCACGGCGACGCAGGTCCAGACCGGCGTGTGCAGGCTCGGCGAGACCCTGGCGAGCGGGGTGGAGAACGGCAGCTGGTTGTCGCGCGCCATCCCGAACGTCAGCCGGATGGTCGCCGCCATAATCGACAGGCAGCAGACGAAGATCGCCGCCGACACGACGAACAGGTAGAGCGTCGCGAAGGCTGAGGAGAAGTTCGCCTCGATGATGTTGGCCGGGCTCCAGCCGAAGCCCGCGTTCCCGGTGATCGCCTGATGCATGTTGGGGATCGCCATCAGGCAGCCGAGCAGGAACACGCCGCCGATGATGAACGCGCCGATCACGGAGAACAGCACGGCCTTGGGCGCGGCCCGGCGCGGGTCGCGGGTCTCCTCTGCCAGCGTCGAAGCGGTGTCGAAGCCGTAGATCACGAACAGCGACATGAACATCGCGATCAGGAAGGTGTTCGCCCCCACGTGCAGCCCGCCGCTGTTGGTTATCACGTGGAAGTGCTGGTGGTCGTGGAAGATGATCAGGATCAGCGCGAACACGAACATGCCGAGGATCTCGAAGAGCACGCCCGTGTTGTTGATGATCGCGACCAGCTTCACTCCGTAGATGTTCAGCACGGTGATCACCACCAGCGTGATCAGCGCGACCACAAGCTCGGTGTGCAAAGTCAGATTGAGCGAGTGCCAGCCGAGCCCGTTGAGCGCCGGGACCAGCGCGAGCGGCAGTGTCGCGACCACGGCGGTGACGGTCAGGATGCCGGCGAACAGGTAAATCCAGCCGGTGAACCACGAGTAGGCCCGGTTCGCCATGTACTTCGACCACTGGAACACCGAGCCCGCGAGCGGGAAGTGGCTGGTCACCTCCGCGAAGTTCAGCGCGATGATGAACTGGCCGAGCGCGACAACCGGCCAGGTCCAGATGAACACGCCGCCGATCGTGGTCAGCCCGAGCGCGAACAGCGTGAAGATGCCCGTCGACGGCGAGATGTAGCTGAAGGCCACCGCAAACGAGCTGAACGTGCCGAGCGAGCGCTTCAGTTCCTGGCGATAGCCAAACCTCGCCAGGTCAGCAGCATCGCGGTCATGATCGCTGGTGACCTCTCCGGTTGCGCTCACGAAGGCTCCTGTTCGTCTGGCTTACTGGCCGGGCGGGCCGGACCGCTGCTGCGGGCGACCGCTGCCGGCGGGCTGAACCTTGCCGGGAAACGATGCGGGGGCGGACATTGTGACCTACGTAACTCAGTGGCAGGAGCGTAGGGCGCGCCACGGCAAACTGTCCAGACCCTAAGGGCTTTTGGCTGGCTTTCCGTCTAGACCTTTGCGGCCATCCCGCCTAATGTGCGAGGGTGGCCAACCCCCGCCAGCCAGTTCCCAGCCAGCCAGTCCGGAGCCCGGACCTGCCAGCGGTACTGGCGCGAGCGCCGAGCCTGGCCGGGGCGCCCCGCCGGGTCACCCCGCTGCCCGGCGGCCTGACCAACCAGAACTTCAAGGTAACGACGCCCGATGGCGTCTATGTCGCGCGATTGTTCTCCGATGGCGGCCAGCTGTTGTGCATTGACCGCGAGCACGAGTACCGGAACTCGCTGATCGCGGCGGCGGCAGGCGTCGGGGCGCCGGTGGTCGAGTACCGGCCGGCCGATCGCCTGCTCGTGCTCGGATTCATCGAGGGCAGGACGCTGACCAGCGCCGACGTGGCGCAGCCGGCCACCCTGGCCAGGATCGCTAACGTCTGCGCCACCCTGCACGGCGCCGGCCGGTTTGCCTGCGACTTCGACATGTTCGAGGTGCAGGCCGCCTACCGCATGACCGTCCGCCGCCACGGCCTGGCGCTGCCGGCCGGCTACGACGAACTGAGCGCGGCCTTCAGCGCCGCACGCGACGCGCTCGCCGTCCGTGCCGAGGGCACTGTCCCTTGTAACAACGACTTGCTGGCCGCCAACTTCATCGACGACGGCTCGCGAATATGGATCATCGACTACGAGTACTCGGGCAACAACGACCCGTGCTTCGAGCTCGGCAACATCGCCGGCGAGTGCGGCCTGGACGCTGATGCGCTGGCCGCGCTGGTGACTGCCTACTACGGCAGGCCGCGACACAGCAGGATCGCCAGGGCGAAGCTGTTCAACCTGGTATCCCGGTATGGCTGGACGCTCTGGGGAGCCATCCAGCACGGAACCAGCGAGCTCGATTTCGACTTCTGGTCCTGGGCGATGGAGCGCTTCGAGGCCGCCGCGGCCGGTTTTACCAGCCCCGCGTTCGGCCGCCTGCTCGATGACGTGCAGTGCGAGGACTGACGAGGACGGGAACGATGGCGACGAATGGGCCGGGCGGCACGGGCGGCACGGGCAGCACGGGCAGCCCGTCCGGCACGGCCGGCGCCGGCGGTACCGGCGCGGCACTGCCGGACCGCGCCCGCGTCGTGATTATCGGCGGTGGCGTGATCGGCGCCAGCGTGGCCTATCACCTGGCCGCGGCCGGCTGGACCGACGTGCTGCTGCTCGAGCAGGGCCAGCTGTCGTGCGGGACAACCTGGCATGCGGCAGGCCTGGTCGGGCAGTTGCGCGCGTCCGAGGCCGGGACGCGACTGGTTCAGTACTCCACTGAGCTGTACGAGCGGCTTGAGGCTGAGACCGGCCAGGCTACCGGGTTCCGCCGGTGCGGCGGCGTGACCGTGGCGCGGACGGCGGACCGGATGACCGCGCTGCGGCGGACTGCCGCGACGGCGCAGGCGTACGGCATCGACTGCGAGCTGCTCAGCCCGGCTCAGGCAGCCGCCAGGTACCCGATGCTCAACACCGCCGATCTGGCCGGCGCGATCTGGCTGCCCGGTGACGGCAGGGCCAACCCCGTCGATCTCACCGCGGCGCTTGCCCGCGGCGCCCGGCAGCGCGGGGTCGCCATCCGCGAGCGGGTTCGCGTGACCGGCGTCACCATCAGCGGCGGCCGGGTGAGCGGCGTGCGCACCGATCATGGTGACGTCCAGGCCGAGGTGGTGGTGAACTGTGCAGGCCAGTGGGCCAAGCAGGTCGGCGCCATGGCCGGGGTAACGGTGCCGCTGCATTCAGCAGAGCACTTTTACGTGGTGACCGAGCAGATCGACGGCGTGCGCCCGGACCTGCCGGTGCTGCGCGATCCGGATGGTTACACCTACTTCAAGGAAGAGGTCGGCGGCCTGGTAGTCGGCGGCTTCGAGCCGCAGGCCAAGCCGTGGGTGTCGCCGGAGGAACTGCCCTACCCGTTCGAGTTCCAGCTGCTCGGCGAGGACTGGGAGCACTTCGCCGTGCTGATGGACAGCGCGCTGCACCGGCTCCCGGTGCTGGAGCGGGCCGGCATCCGCACGTTCTACAACGGGCCGGAGAGCTTCACTCCGGACAACCAGTTCATCCTCGGCGAGGCGGCCGGGCTGGCCGGGTTCTTCGTCGGGGCGGGTTTCAACTCGGTCGGCATCGCCTCGGCCGGCGGTGCCGGGCTCGCGCTCGCTCAGTGGATCGTCGACGGGCAACCGGACGGTGACCTGACGGCGGTTGACATCCGCCGGTTCGCCGCGTTCAACGGCAACTCCCGCTGGCTCCGCGACCGGGTCGGTGAAGTGCTTGGCCTGCACTACGCGATCGGATGGCCGAACCGGGAACTGGAGACGGCACGGCCGTTCCGCCGGTCCCCGGCGCACGAGATGCTGCGTGCTGCCAACGCCTGCTTCGGCTCCAGGATGGGCTGGGAACGGCCCAACTTTTTCGCCCCGCCTGGCCAGCCGCCGGTGATCGAGTACTCCTGGGACAAGCAGAACTGGCAGCCCTGGTCCTCTGCCGAGCAACTGGCCACCCGGCAGCGGGTCGCTGTGTTCGACCAGACCTCGTTCTCCAAGTACCTGGTCAGCGGCGAGGACGCCAGCGCGGCGCTGCAGTGGTTGTGCACCAACGACGTTGCCGTCCAGCCGGGCCGCACCGTCTACACCGGAATGCTGAACGACCGCGGTACCTACGAGTCGGACATCACCGTCACCCGGTTGTCGGCGACGGAATACTTGCTCGTCGCGAGCGCGGCCACGACCGAGCGTGACGCCGATCACATCCGCAGGCACCTGCCGCCCGGTAACCGCGCCACGCTCACCGACGTCACCTCGGCCTATGCCGTGTACGGCGTGATGGGCCCGGCATCCAGGCAGCTACTCGCCCGGCTCAGCCGGGCGGACCTGAGCGAGGCGGGCTTCCCGTTCGGCACCAGCGCGCTCATCGACCTCGGCTACTCGACGGTGCGGGCCACCCGGATCACCTATGTCGGCGAGCTGGGCTGGGAACTGTACGTTCCGGCCGAGTTCGCGGCGGGCGTGTACCAGGACCTGATGGCGGCCGGAGCGGACCTGGGTATCGCCAACGCTGGTTACTATGCGATCGAGTCGCTCCGGCTGGAGAAGGCCTACCGGGCGTTCGGCCGCGAGCTGACCCCGGAGTACAGCCCGGTCGAGGCGGGGCTCACCTTCGCCTGCAAGCTCGGCGGCGCCGTCGGATTCCTCGGCCGGGAGGCCGTGGAGAAGGCGAAGGCAGCCGGGGCGCAGCGGCGGCTGGTTTCGGTGGTCCTCGCCGACCCCGAGGCCATGATGTGGGGCGGCGAGCTGCTGCTGCGGGATGGTGAGCCGGCCGGGCAGCTAACCTCGGCGGCCTGGGGGGAGACCCTCGGTGCCGCGGTCGGGCTTGCCTACCTGCGCGATCCGGCCGGCGCAGCGGTCACAGCCGACTTCGTCCGGGCCGGCCGGTACGACGTCAACATTGGCGGAACTCTCACCAGCGCGACCGTGGGACTGCGGCCGCCGTATGACCCGGCAGGTACGAAGATTAAGGATTAGCGCCGGACCCGGCGGCGGCCTCATCCACCTGGACAACGTCGTCCTAGACCAGGGAGTGACCCGATGACGGTCAGCGTCTTCGACCTCTTCAAGATCGGCATCGGCCCGTCGAGTTCGCACACCGTCGGCCCGATGCGGGCCGCGTTCATGTTCGCCAGCTCGCTGGAGCAAGACGCGCTGCTCGGTCAGGTGCGCGGCGTCAGGGCCGAGTTGTTCGGCTCGCTCGGCGCGACCGGGCACGGGCACGGGAGCGTGACGGCCGTCGTTCTCGGCTTGTGCGGCGAGCAGCCGGAAACCACCGATCCGGCCGCGGCCGAGCCTTTGGTCGCGCGGCTGCGGACCACCGGTGAGCTAGCGCTGCTCGGCCGCCAGAAGATCCGGTTCAACGTCGGCGACGACATCGTCCTGCATCGCCGTAAGCGGCTGGATTTCCACTCCAACGGCATGCGGTTCGCGGCGCTGGACGCTGCCGGGTCGCCGTTGTCCGAGCGCACTTACTACTCGGTCGGCGGTGGCTTCGTGCTGGGCGAGGACGAGGCAGGCCGCCCGGCGATCGTGGCAGACCCGACGCCGGTGCCGTACCCGTTCGGGAGCGCGGCTGAGTTGCTCGCTGCCTGCGGCCGTACCGGGCTGCCGGTCAGCGGCATCATGCTGGCGAACGAACTGGTCCGCAGGGACAGGGCCGAGGTGGACTCGGGGCTGCTGCGAATCTGGTCGGTCATGCAGGAGTGCGTCGCTCGCGGCTGCTCGACCGGCGGAGTGCTGCCCGGCGGGCTGAAGGTCCGGCGGCGGGCCAGGGCACTGCGCGAGAGTCTCGAGCAGGCGAACGACACCTCCGACCCGCTCTACGCGCTGGAGTGGGTCACGCTGTACGCCCTGGCGGTGAACGAGGAGAACGCGGCGGGCGGGCGAGTTGTCACCGCACCGACCAACGGCGCGGCCGGCATCGTGCCGGCCGTGCTGCATTACTACACCCGGTTCGTGCCGGGAGCCGACGACGCCGGGGTGATCCGCTTCCTGCTCACGGCAGGCGCGGTCGGCTCGCTGCTCAAGGAGAACGCGTCGATTTCCGGAGCCGAGGTCGGCTGCCAGGGCGAGGTCGGCTCGGCGTGCTCGATGGCGGCGGCCGGCCTGGCCGAGGTGCTGGGCGGCACGCCCGGCCAGGTGGAGAACGCCGCCGAGATCGGGGTGGAGCACAACCTCGGCCTGACCTGTGACCCGGTCGGCGGCCTGGTGCAGATCCCGTGCATCGAGCGGAACGCGATCGGCGCGGTCAAGGCGATCACGGCCGCGCGGATGGCAATCCGCGGTGACGGTGAGCACAAGGTGTCGCTGGACAAGGCGATCAAGACGATGCGCGAGACCGGCGCCGACATGAAGGTCAAGTACAAGGAAACTGCCCGCGGCGGCCTCGCCGTGAACGTCATCGAGTGCTAGGAGCAGGCAGGCGCGTCCAGAACCCGGCTGCGGGTCAGTTGGACTGGGACTGGGAAGCCGGCGCCGTGTCCGCGGTGGCTCGCTCGGCCGCCGGGTGCTCGACCCGGGGCGGCCTGGTCTTGGCGGCCCGCCGCTCGCGCCGGTAGGTGCCGGCGATGACCCGCGCGTACCGCAGTCCGTAGGCCAGGTTGCGGCCTTTCCTGCTCTCACCGGACAACCGCTGCCGCATGACTGTCGGCACCTCGGCAACCCGGTAGCCCTGCAGCAGCGCGCCGATGAGCAGTTCGGACGTCTGGTACTGCGGCTGGGTCTGGGTCACCGTGCCGGTCAGGCCGGCTTGCATCAGCCGCAGGCCGCTAGAGGTGTCGGTGATACGGGAACCGGTGAGCTGGCTGATGACGCGGGCAAAGAACTTCACGCCCAGGTTCCTGAACGCGTCGGTGTTCTCGGTCTGGCCAAGCTGGCGCGAGCCCAGTACGAAGTCCGCCTGCCCGGACTCCAGCAGTGCGACCATCGCCGGCAGGTCGGCCGGATCCCACTGGCTGTCCCCGTCCAGGGTGCCGATGTAGCGCGCGCCGCCGTCACGGGCGATCCGGTAACCGAGCCGAAGTGCGACGCCGTGCCCGCGGTTGACCTTGAGCGTGCACACCAGGGCGCCGTGCCGCTGTGCCACCTCGGTCGTGCCGTCAGTGCTGCCGTCGTCGATGACCAGCAGCGAAACCGGGAGATCGGCAATCTGGTGCGGCACCTCGTCCAGGACCGCGCCGATGTTGTCCGCCTCGTTGAGCGCAGCGATCACGATCACCAGCGGCTGCAGCTTGAGGTCCGGATATGCCTCGGCGAACGCCGTGAGCGCGGCGGAGGTGACCTCGGATGTGTCCGGCGCCTCTCGCAACCCGTGATACGTAACACCCGCTGGCTGCTCTCGCCTCGACATCTACGTCGTCTCTCCCGGTCCGGCCCAAGGGTTATGACGGTCCACAATAGCCGCAACTTGGACGCGCCGACATCATTCACGTGATTCACGGTCCCGCACCGTCGTGGCGGGTTGTGCTAGTTATCGACCGTACAACTGCCAGGCGGCTGCGGAGTGCTAACCCGCCGGGATTCGCTGCGCTGCGTAGTCACCCACCTGAGTGCGGCACCGTGCGCGTCCCCGGCAGGCGGCCTGGCTGGCCGGCCTCCGGAAGCGGACTCGGGTTTCTACAGTACTCAAATCTACCCGCTGGTCACCACTGAAACGGCAGACCTGCGGGATTTGATGACAAATTGGTAACGCCATGGCGGCGGCGGCGGCGCTGTGCGGGTTAGCCGGTGCCTATACGATAAGTAACGGATCCGCCACGGGCGAGCCGGCCGCCGGCTCCGGTTGCGCTGGCTGCCGGGAACTGGCAGCAGGCGGCGGGTGCCCGGAACCGGGGCGCGGTTATTTCCGGTAAGCTAGGTCAGCCCTAGGGCTATGGCGGGGCTGACCGGCTGCTTACCGGTCTGCACCGCGCCAGGCGGGCAGGGGCGGCGGAGTAGCTCAGTCAGGCAGAGCAAGCGGCTCATAATCGCTGTGTCACCGGTTCAAGTCCGGTCTCCGCTACTCGACGGTGGACTGTGGACAGTGACCCGCGGTCACTGTCCCCGCTGTCTCGTAGCCTTTCATCTGGGGGGCGACCCTCAGATTCCCGGTGCGGGCTTCGTCCGCGACGGGGTCAGGTAACTTAGATCGTCCGTCTCCGTAGTAGAAAGGCACTCCATCGTGGCTGCCACCGATGTCCGGCCCAAGATCACGCTGGCTTGCCAGGAGTGCAAGCACCGCAACTACATCACCAAGAAGAACCGGCGCAACGACCCGGACCGTCTTGACCTGAAGAAGTTCTGCCCGAACTGCCGTCGGCACACCGACCACCGCGAGACCCGCTAGCCGGATCCGGGGGGAGTAAGCATGCCGCTGAACCCCGAGTACGTTGGCCGTGTCTATGGACCCGGTGAGCCTTACGAGGTGAGCCGGGTCAAGATCGCCGACTTCGCTGACGCGATCGGCGAGGCGAGCGAGTTGTGCCGCAACCGGGAAGCCGCCCTCAAGGCCGGCTACCCCGACGTGATCGCGCCGCCGACGTTCGCGGTGATCATCGATCAGCGCTCGACCGCCGCGGTCGTCACCGACCCCGGGCTTGGGCTCGACTACTCGATGGTCGTGCACGGCGAGCAGGGTTTCAGCTACGTCCGCCCGCTGCACGCCGGCGACGTCGTGGTCGCCACCACCACGGTCGAGTCGATCAAGTCGGTCGGCGCGCTGTCCATGATGGTGACGTCCACCAGCATCGACACAGTCGACGGCGAGCACGTCTGCACCGCCAGGTCCAACCTTGTCGAGCGGGGGCCGGAGTCATGACCGTCACCTACGACAGCGTCGGCAAGGGCACCGAACTCCCGCCGCGGACGTACCGGGTCACCCGGCTCGACCTCGTCAAGTACGCGGGTGCCTCGGGCGACTTCAACATCATCCACTGGAACGAGCGCGTCGCCCGTTCGGTGGGCCTCCCGAACGTCATCGCGCACGGCATGTACACGATGGCGCAGGCGGGCAGGTTCGTTACCGAGTGGGCCGGCGGCGATCCCGGCGCGGTCGCCGACTTCGGCGTGCGGTTCTCCGCGATGGTCCCCGTCCCCGACGATGACGCGGGTGCGGCCGTCGAGTTCAGCGGCAAGGTCCTGGAAAAGCTCGAGGGCAACAGGGTCACCGTCGACATCGTGGCAAGAGCCGACGGTACGAAGGTGCTGACCCGCGCCCGCGCCACCGTCCGTCTCCCGTGACCGATGTCTCCCGGGGGGACGCCCCCGCGTACCGCCCGATGGCCCGCCCCGGGGATCCGCTGGCGATCCCCGCCATCGTGTCGGGTCTCCAGAACGCGACGGTGCTGGCCGATTACACGACGCTGGGCCTCGGCGGGCCAGCGCAGGTCTTCGTCTCGGCGGACACCGAGCCGGCCCTCATCCGCGCCGTCCGCAACGCCGACCTGGCCGGCGAGCCGGTCTTGCTGCTCGGCGGCGGTTCCAACCTCGTCATCTCCGACGAGGGCTTCCCTGGCACGGTCGTGCACGTCAACACCCGCGGCCTCACCTACGTCGACGCCGGCGGCGGATTCGTCGACCGGACGGCCGCGGCCGGCGCGGACTGGGACAACGTGGTCGCCGCCTCCGTGGCCGAAGGCCTCGCCGGCCTTGAGCCCCTGTCCGGCATCCCCGGCCGCGCGGGCGCCACCCCGATCCAGAACGTCGGCGCCTACGGCCAGGAGGTCTGCGAGACGATCACCGCCGTACGGACCTACGACCGGGTCACCAAGGAAATCATTATTTTCCCGAACGACCAGTGCGGATTCGGGTACCGCACCAGCGTGTTCAAGCGGGATGACGCCCGCCGGCACGTCGTGCTGAGCGTGACGTTCCGGCTCGCCGAGCAGTCCGCGTCCCGGCCACTGCGCTACGCCGAACTGGCGTCCGCCCTGGGTGCGCAGACCGGTGACCAGGTGGCGAGTACCCGGGTCCGTTCGGCCGTCATCGAACTTCGCCGGCGCAAGGGGATGGTGATCGATTCCGCGGATCCCGACACCCGCAGCGCCGGGTCGTTCTTCGTCAACCCGGTCCTCGACGGCGCCGCGCTGGCCGGGGTCGAGGCGGCGGCGTGGGCCAGGTGCGGGGACCAGACCCGGGTGCCGCGCTTCGACGCCGGGGACGGGCTGGTCAAGGTGCCCGCCGCGTGGCTGATCGAGCGGGCCGGCTTCGGGCGGGGTTACGGGCTGGGCGACGGGGCGCGGATCTCCGCCAAGCACACGCTCGCGCTGGTCAACTCCGGGTCGGCCACCACAACGGGGCTGCTGGCGCTGGCCCGGCACATCCGGGACGGGGTCCGGGACGCCTTCGGCGTCTCGCTCACCCCGGAACCGGTCCTGGTCGGGGTCACGCTGTAGCCCGGCGGGGCCACAGCGCGCCCGTGTCGGCTCCTACCGGTGCAGC
>DAHVAR010000222.1 GCA_027314515.1 Actinomycetota bacterium | reverse complement strand
CGTGTGCATGCGCCCGCCGAGTGCCTCAACGTAGGCCTTGAGGACTGTCGTGTCGAACACGGTGCCCTTCTCGATCTGGCTGACCCGTCCCTGGGTGACGCCCATCCTCGCCGCGACATCCTTCTGGGTGAGCCGCATGCTCCGGCGGACGGCGGCAAGCCGGTGACCGATCCGCTCAGCCCGGTATGCCTCGCGGGCCACCTCGCGGCGCTCGCGCACCTCACGGATGCCTGCGGCGAACTCGGGGTCGTTGCGCAGCCGGTCGACGCGGTCGTTGCCGCTGCTGAACACCCGCTTCTCGCTCATGGCTCTTGCTCCTTCTCACGCTTCCACTGATCGATCAGCGGGTCGGCCCGGCTGGCGACCGAGCCGTACCAGGCATCTCCGATCTTCTTCTTGTCGCCCGAGAAGAGGGCGATCACCACAGTGGCGCTGTTCGGCGGGAACCAGCAGATCAGCCGGATCGCCACTTCCTGATCGAAGGGGTGGGAGACACGCCACAGGGGGGTACCGCTTCGACTGCCGCACCCACTTCAGGTCAACGCTCTCCTCGGCGTGGCCCGGCGGTCCTTCCCGCTCCTGCAGGACGGCCAGTTCGTCGACCAGGTACTCCAGCACCAGCCGGGCACGCCGGTCACCAGCACGGGCGTCAGCCTCCAGGCGGTCCACGTACGCCCAGAACTGCTCAGGGCCGTCAACAAGCACACCGCCCTATTAGCATCACTAATATAGCGAGTGGATCCGAGTACGCCACCGCCGGGGCAGCCGTCGCCTTCCCCGGATACCCCGCGCGCGGGCGGCCGCAGGCTTGCCAGCCAGCGAGCTTTCGTCGCTCACCAGGCGGCGCAGCGCACCACCGGCTGACCTTCAAGGCCGATCCCGGCCACGCGAGTGCGCCAGGCTTCGCTGGATAGTCGCTCTCAGTGACGGACCTGGCGTCGGCCGCGAGGGCATACTGACGGCTGCTTCGTTCTGGGCCGGACTTCTGCCAGCACAGAAGACCCGGACTGACCTGGGAGCCGGTGGCCGGATTCGAACCGGCGGCCTGCCGTTTACAAGAAGCCCGGCTAGCCGCCCCGCGCGCTCGGCCTGCACTGACGTACCAGCGCAGTGACCACAATGCCCTGAACGCGCTGGCTGCCGCGGTGCCCTCATTCCATGAACCATTCCACGGGCGCTTCGGTGGATCTGTCACGCTGCGTGCTCGCGGCCCGCCTGCCGCCGGCAGAACCGGCGTCGCAGAGCTCGCGCAAGCTGACGGCCAGCCTGAGGCCGCCTGCGGAGCGCAGCCGGCTCCTCGAGGCGAAGTGCGCAGGCACCGTCCGGTCATGCTGAAATACAGCTGGGCTGCGAACGCGCATATCGGCAATACGCTATACCGTGCGGGTGGGGCAGCCGCTGTCAGCCGGCGCGCTGATCCGGCATGCCCGCACCAAAGCAGGCATCACGCAGGCGGAACTGGCGGCCCGTGCGGGCATCACGCAGAGCGTTGTCAGCGCGCATGAGGCCGGGCACCGCCAGCCATCTTTGCCAACACTGGCAGCCATCATCGAGGCGGCCCGTTTCGAACTAGTCACAAGCACCAGGCGCCCGCCGCGGCGGCCGGCCGCACTGACCGGGCCAGCAGGCCGGCTGGTGCGCCGACGGCGGCAGGAACTCGCCGCCGCCGCGGCCAGGCACGGCGTGACGAACCTCCGGGTGTCCGGCAGCGTCGCTCGCGGCCACGACCGCCCCGACAGCGACCTGGACCTGCTTGCCGGCCTGCCGCCCGGCATGAGCCTGCCCGGCCTGGCGCGGATACAGGCGGAGCTGGAAGCCATCGCCGGCACGACGGTCGACCTCGTCCCGGCTGCTGATCTCAAGCCCGGCGTCCGCGAGGACCTGATCGCGCTGTGAGCTCCCGGGCGCCCGCCGCCGGCTGCGTCAGGCGGGGTGGCTGGCCCGGTATGCGGTGTCGGCCTCGGCCGGGGGCCGCAGCCCGGTGCGGTGCATCAGCCGGTCATGGTTGTACCAGTGCACCCAGGCGGCGGTGATCTTCTCGACGTCGCCGCAGGTGCGCAG
>DAHVAR010000219.1 GCA_027314515.1 Actinomycetota bacterium | reverse complement strand
GAGCGCAGGTTCTCGGCACTGCGGCGGCCCCGCTACTCGCCCGCGCCCGGCCGCGCGCTCGCCGAGGCGCGCGCCGAGGCCGACGACCACTTCGCCACTTACTCCTGGTACCCGCAGCGGGCGGGCCGGCCCGACCTGGTCATCGAGCACGCGAAGGCAGCGGGCGTCAGCGGCGACCCGGTGATCAGGCAAGCCATCGCCAGGCTCATCGCCATGCACCGGGCCAGCGCCTGGACCGCCGACCGGGCCAGGGCAGCCCGCGCGGCCGGCGCCCGCCCCGGCGCGGAAGGCTCGATCGGCAAGCTGGCAGCGAGCACCATCGCCCGCGAGTCGGCGCGAGTGCACTCGCTGATCGCCGGCGCCAGCGCACTGATCACCGGCCCGGACTCGCCGGACTCGCCGCTGCACGGCATCATCGCCGAGATCTTGATGTCGGTGCCCGGCCAGTCCATCGCCGGCGGCACCGACGAGATCCAGCGCAACATCCTGGCCGAGAAGGTGCTCGGGCTGCCGGCCGAGATCCGGGTTGACCGCGACGTGCCGTTCAGCGAGCTCAGAAACCGCGGCTGAACCGCTCCGCCAGAAATGGTGCTGGCGGGAGCGCCAGAACGCTCCCGCCAGCGTGGCGATCCGGGACGGCTCAGCGAACCGGGGCGGACCAGACCCTGGTAGCCCAGTTGCTGAAGGTGTCCCGCGGCTGCGGAGCGACGTACTCCGAGGCCATGTAGATCTTGCCGTTGTAGTAGGTAGACATCGAGTAGTCGCCGTACCTGCACTGGCCGCTGCTGAACGGCGGGTAGCAGGTGAAATCATCCAGCGGGTTGACGCCGTTAGCAGCGACATGGATGTAGCCGGTCGGGCCGCCGCGGCCCCTGAACACGACGTAGGCGGCGCTCGGGTACCTGGTCGTGCTGGACACCGCGAAACTCAGGTAACCGTTGCCGGCCGCGTTGACGCCGATGACCGGGTACAGCAACTGCTGCGACGAGTCGACATAGCCCTGGCCGAGACGCTTGACGTTCAGCGAGCTTGGATGCGGCCGTGGCCCGAGCACGAACCATGCCACACCGGTGTTCTGCCCGGTACCGTAGTTGAATCCGGTGCTGAGCTCGGCGAACAGCCGCCCGCTGGCGTAGGTGACTTCCTGGACCGCGTTGAAGTCAGTCTGCAGGCTCGCCGTAGCGCAGAACGTATACGGCGCCGGGAGCGAGCAGCCCAACGGCGTGGGACCGCTCTTCTGGACGGCATTCGGCGGGAAGGCGTAGGACTCCGTGTTGATGAACGACTCGACCATGGCCGGCCGGCCGCCTGAGTTAAGCAGGCCCGTGTGGAGCAGGGCGTAAACCTTCAGGCCGTTCCCGTAGTTGAGGTTGGAGTTGGACTCGACGAAGTACTCGGTGTTCGGCGCTGACGAGCCCTGGGTCGCCGTGGAAGGGGACAGGTGGTAAGCGGCGAATGAGTCGCTGGCGTAGGGCACCACGTAGGTCTGCACCACCGGCGACGGGAACCCGAAGCTCTGCGCGGCGCTGATCAGCGCGCTCTTGGACATCGCGTAGATGACGGACCCGTTGAATGAGGTGGCGGAGAACTGGTTGGTGGCAATGAAGAACCCGCTCCTGTCCATGCCGACCTGGTCGAAGTCACCGAAGCACGGGCATCCGCCAGCGGTGTTGCTGAGATCTTCGGTGTCGATGCTGAAGGTCGTGTACGGCCCGAACGGGCTGGTGGTCTGGCTCACCGCGATGTACTGCGTGGCGATGTTCGGCGCGGTGGTCCCGGAGGTGAACTGGGTCAGGAACCAGTGCCCGGTCAGCGGGTCCCGGTAGGCGCGCGGGTCAGACAGGAACGCGGCGGGCGGCAGTCCGAAGATCTGGTAGCCCGGAATCGCGCCGAGCAGCGTCTTGCCGCTAGGCGAGTAGATGTTCAGCGTGTCGTTCACGTACTCGACGATCGCCGTGCCCGCGGTGCTCGGGCCGACGGCGAGTCCCTGGTCCGGCGGGCTGACGTCGCCGACGCCGCCGGCGTCCGGTGAGTTCGCGGCACCGTTGATGGCGGCGGTGATGCCGTCGAAGCCGCTTTCCCCGCGCACGTTGCCGACGAACCGGTTGGCGAGCGACGTGGCGGCGGGCCCGGCGTGCCTGGCCTTGCCGCTGTGCGCGAAGGCGTGCGGCGTCCGCAACGGCACCATCTTCAGGTGCGAAGACGACAGCTTGGCCGCGTGTCCTCTGCGCGCATCGGCGCGAGCCAGGGCGAGGAGGTTGACGGTCCCGATGCGGTGCAGGCGGAAGCTACCACCGCCCGCCTTGACGATGTGAGATGTGGAGCTCGCCTGAGCCGTGGTCGTCGCCGACGCGGCAGGCGCCGTGGCGACCGCCGTCGCCAGAGCTACCGCCCCCACTGCAGCGGTAGCCGCTCGACCCAGCCAGCGTCGAGTCAATGGACGTGACATCTTCGTCATACAACATCCTTCCGCTAAAGCTGGCGGCAAAGGCAATATCGTCCTCCCGCCCCTAACGTCAATATCTAAGACTATGGCTGGCCGATAATCCATAACCGGAACCGAAACTGGCACCACCTGTAAGGACCAGACTCCGGGCAGTCCCCAAAAGAATCGGCCTTTTCGGACAATGACCGCGCTAAGGGCCGGCCAGCGACGCCGGACGCGGCCGGCGGACCATGCCCCGAGAGACTGCCGCGCTGGCGCTGCGGTCGCTGCTGTCGCTGCGGTCGCGGTGGTTCGCGCGCCCGGACCCGGCTACCGACTCCGCGGTGCACTTAGCTTGTCCGGAAAGTCCGGCATATCTCACTTAGTGCCACCCGCGACACGAACTACCCCCGATCCGCGACTGTCCCTCGCCCTATCGCCATCCGCGACAGTCCGTCGCTTTCGGCGCACATCCGGGTCCGGCACGGGCTCGGCGACTGCGGGCACGGCGTCGTCGGCAGGCTTGCCCGCGCCGGCGCCTTGCCGTCACGCCATGCCGTAGGGCGAAAACGTGAATACCGGGCGCGTCAAACGAGCCCGTGGCTCCAGAAGATTGACCCGCGAATTCCCATCCCAGGTCGCCAGCGCATAGTCACCGTCTATTGCCTGCCGATCCGATGGGACGCAGAAGATTCAGCCGAAACGGGTTCCGAGTGAGCAAAGCGACTGACCCAGGCAGGCCCTGGCGCTCAATTACTGCCGCGATTACGGCTGCCATCACTGACGGATAATCCGGACGGCCAGTTTCGCGGCAAAGCCAGCCGGGCGGTTCCCGGCAGCGCGGCTGAACAGCATGGATCTTCCGATCGCCGACCCTCTGGCGGTCTGGTCGTGAGCTGCTCACGACCACGACGCCGGGTGCGGCTAGCACCGGCAGGCGAAAGCGAGAGAGCCTTAGATAGCTCGGCACTCCCTTCTGCCTCGGTTGCTCAAGTCAGCCATTGACATTGAGCACAATGCCAATTTCGCCCATTATGCGGCCGTGCGCAGCGCGAGCAATAATGCCCGGCCCGAGACGACCCAGATGCTCTATCAGACACCATTGATCACGCAATTCACTCGCGGTGCCATTGGCATCAGTCACAGGCGGCACGATCCGGGCCGCGTCACGCCACGCCACGCCACGCACCGAGCGGACTCAGAGCAGGCACAGAGGAAGCTCAGATGTCCAGGCGAGCAGGTCCGGGCAAGCTGGGGGAATGATAACTGTCATGGAGCCGATCACGCCGCCGGAGTCCAGGCCAGATGGCAGCCTGCAGCACGCGGACGGCTCGGCGGTCCGCGTGCTGGTTGTCGACGACGAGCCCAGCCTGGCCGAACTACTCGCGAGCGTGCTGCGGCATGAAGGCTGGGAGATCCGGACGGCGGCGGACGGCACCAGCGCCGTGCGGACCGCACGGGAGTTCCAGCCCGATGCGATCGTG
>DAHVAR010000217.1 GCA_027314515.1 Actinomycetota bacterium | reverse complement strand
CGGTGGAGCTACGACGCCGACGCCGACCACGCCCGCTACCTCCAGCGCCACCACGCCACCCAGGCCGTCCTCGCCCAAGCCGCCTGACCACAACGCTAAGTAATCAGCGACCAGACAGGAACTTGCGATGTGCTGCACTAGCTAGACCAGAGCCGGCACTCGGTAATCAACACGACACGCTGGGCCCGGCACCAGTGCCTGCCAGGCCGGGGCCTGGATCGCGTTCCCGATGCCACGACTGCGGCAACCACAAGGACACCCGCCAGGCTGATCATGTCGGTGAGCGTGAGTGCGGCAGCGCTGGCGCAGGCGGCTGCGCTGACGGCCTGGCCCACCGCGGCGAGCCTGGCCCGGTTGAGCCGGTCCGTGAAGCTGCCAGCGACCAACCCGAACATCGTGATCGGGAACAGCAGGAAAAAGCTGACCAGGCTTGGCCACAGCCGAGCGACCGCCGAGCCGGTAGGCCTCCCAGCCGCCCGCCAAAATGACTGCGAACCGGCCGGAGTTTCCTGACAGCGCTGCTGCCCAGACCCACCGGAACGCGACCACCGAGAACGGGCCAAATTCCTGCCTGAAGCGGCTGACTCGCCGCGCCCGGTCCGGGCTGTCGCCGTCCGCGGCAGGCACGGTGCGCGGCTCGCCGGGATCACCGGCGCTGGCGGAGAGCGAATTTCCCCACGAGCGGATATTCCCTGACTGCCGGGCCGGCCGAGCGCCAGATCCCTGCTTGCCCGCTGCGGCACGCCGCCGAGCACGCCCCGCCCCAACTCGGTCAGCGATCCTTCGCCTGCCATGTATCACCGGAGACCAAGCCGCCGGCTGATTCAGTGCCCGGCGCCGGCCGGCCGGAAGACGGCGAGCAGGTGTCCCAGAGCCTGATCAGGTGGCCTGCGTGACCGGTAGCCGTTGGAGGACATCTGGAGAGATCCGAGCTGACGCAGGTCGGCGAGCAATTCGGCCGCCTTGATCAGGGCGCCGTCCACGTCGAGGATCGCCGCTCCCGCGTGGCTGGTCACCCCTGCGGCCCAGAGGATCTCGTTGGGCAGGCCCTCGCCGGGGATTATCACCTCAGCATGCGCTGCGGTGACCCGGTCCGCAGCCTTGCCGAATGCGGTCAGGAACGCGTCAGGGGCACCTCTCAAGGCTTCGATGACCACTTCGCGGCCAAGGTCGAGGTACTCGAAACCGCGGAGCTTAGGCAGCAGCCCATATCGTTCGATGTTCTCCCGGATCGGCTCTTCCAACTCGGGTATGAAGCCCACCACGCCGAACGAGCGCCCCGTCATGGCGGCCAGATGGAAGGCCGTCTCCCCGTAGCCGAGTACCGGGATGCTTGCCAGTGCCCGCGCTTCAGCCAGACCGGGATCCTGGCTGGCTCCGATGATAAAGGCGTCGAACCCGCTGCTGCCTGCCTGCCCGGCAGACCAGGCAAAGTACGACGCGAACAGGGCCTCTACCGCGCCATACCGGACCAGGCCGTCGGGCGTGTCGGCACCGTAAGTCTCGGGCGGCAAAGTTCGTATCTCGACCTGCGTGCCGCTCCTGGCTACCTGACCGAAGTGACGCCGGTAAGCCTCGTCGAGAACGGGGAGCCTGCCTTCGATTGTGTGCTTCTGAAAGCAGATTCTCATCCGGGCTGCCCGGCCTCTTGCCGGGCGGCCGACTCGTCAGGGCTCGCCCCGCTCTCCCGCCGCACCCAGGTGGGGCTGGCCACGACGTAGAACTTGAATGCCGTCCGGCCAGCCGGGCTACGGTCAGCCGGCACGGGATGGCCGACAAACCACTGCTGGTAATTCTGGTATGCCTGCTCGTCGGTGAAATGCATCTCGGCGATGCGATAAAGGGAAAGTTCCTGCTTCACTGCCGTGCCCCCGGAGGTGGCCGTTACCGGCCGCATCACCTTGTTGAAGACAAGCTCCTCCACATACGGATTGGCCATGATGTCCGGCACGTGGACGTTGAAGAGCCAGTCCTCGTACTCCTTCTCGCTCACGCCAGGCTCGATCTCGTAGCCCAGTATTGTCTTGATCAAGGATCCTCCTTACCTGAACGAGATGTCTCAGCCCAGCGCCTGGGCGCAGTGCTCAGCCGCTAGCAGCGCCAGGCCGAGCGCCGGAAGCAGCCCGTTGCCTGCCAGGTATCCGGCTGGGCCGTGGCCGGAGACGCTCATGGCAGCACCGCCTGCGGCATACACGCCCTCGATGACCGTCCGATCTGGCCGGAGCACGCGGCCGCAGGCATCGACGCGCAAGCCGCCTTGCGTATGGAACAAGGCCGGGAAGACCTGGACGGCCGCATACGGCGGCTGCAGCGGCGGTCCCCAGCCGGTGCGGCCGAACGGATCGGCAGCCTGGCCCCGGGCGACTGCGTCCGCCTGGTCCATCGTCCGGGAAAGCCTGTCCGGGTCGATCCCGAACGAGCGGGCGAGTTCTGCCGGGTCTTCGCTCCATCTCAGGGCACCCGACGCGACAGTGTCGCGGAAGTCCTGGAAGGCCAGGCACGCGTCATGTACTCGACGGTCGAGCACGATCAGCGCCCACCCGCCAGGCTGGCGCAGCACCTCGCGAGCATATTCCGAGTAACCCACCGCCTCGTCGCCGAACCGCTCGCCCGCGGCATTGACGAGGAACCCGCCGTGCATGACCGTTGCCCATCCGGCCAGGGTGCCCGCTGGCAGGGCGAGTGCCGCGTGCCCCTGGTAGGCGTCCAGGTAGCCGACATCAGCGCCGAGCGCGGTCCCGATGCGCAGGGCATCACCACGCGATTCGCTGCTTCCGTGATAGGTCGCGCCGGCCATTTCCGGCACGTACTTCGCGACAAGGTAGGGGTTTGCGCCGAATCCGTTGGTGGCGAGCAGCACTGCCCTGGCCGGCACTGCCTCGGTGTGCCCGTCTGGATACCCGATCACGACGTGATCAACGCTCGCCCCGTCCAGGTGAACGTCGGCCAGCCTGGCCGGCACCAGCAGATCGATCGCTGGCTGCGCCCGGACTGCGTCGGCGAGGCCGGCCAGCAGTGTCCGCCCGGACCGCCCGGGCACGCTGTGACAGCGCGGTCGTGAGTGCCCTGGGTAGTCGAAGTCGGTAACCAGTCCCAGCGGCAGGTGCGCATAGTCAGCCAGCCAGGTGACCAGGCGTCCGCTGACTTGTGCCAGGGCCCCCGCGAGCACGTCGTCCGCCCCGCCCTTGGTCTTGCGCCTGATGTCCGCCAGATAACGGTCCGGCGAGTCATCGATGCCTGCCGCGGCCTGCCAGCGGGTCCCCGCGCCGGGAATCATCGCCGTGGACATGGCGGTGTTGTTACCCCGGGCGAAGTGCTCGCTGGCCTCCACGACCAGTACGGTCAGTCCGAGTTCGGCGGCCCGCAGCGCAGCCACGAGCCCGCCGCCGGCGCCCGCCACGATCAGGTCAGGCTCATCGCCACCGGAGTTGGCCACCGCTTGCGGCTCCTCGCTAGCCAGGGAACGGGCGGGGTTCGCGGGCTGCGCCGTGCTGAGCTCGGCGCAGCCCGCGAACCAGGGTGTCAGCCGCCGACGTTGACCGGCGGCAGCACCTTGTCGACCGGGATCGCCTCGGCCATGGTCACCTTGAAGCCGCCAGGCGCCGACGAGTCACCGACGACCTTCCAGACGGTCACCGGGGATTCGAGCAGATGGTCCTGCTTGCGGAAGGTAAGCGTTCCCTTCGGGGTGGCGAAGGACATGCCCGCCATGGTCTGGATAATCTTATGCGGGTTAGTGCTGTGAGCCGCCTTGATCGCCGCGGCGTAAGCCAGGACGGCCGTGTAGCCCTCGTAGGCCCAGGCATTCGGGACCTGGCCCTTGTTCGCGGCCTCGTAGTCGGCCACGAACTTGGTGTTGGTCGGATTGTTGTAAGCACCGTTGTAGTAGTCGTAGATGAAATACAGCGGCGGCGTGTTCGCGCCCAGCGCCTGGGCGGTCGGGGTGGAGCCGCCAAGGTTCAGCACCGCCTTGTACCGGCCGAACAGGTTGAACGACTTGCCCTGCTGCGCGAGCCCTGCCGTGGTTGCCGAGAACGTCGACATGAACAGGCCGTTGCTGGTCGCGCTGCTGGCGGGCAGCCCGGAGAGCAGGGAAGTGATGTAGGAGCTGAACTGCGTCTCGGTCAGCGGAACGAAGACGTTCTTGCGGAAGGTCACCGACGGCTCAAGCTTCTTCAGATCTTGCTGGAAGCTCTGCCACACCTCATACCCGAAGGTGTAGTCGGGACCGATGCCATCCCAGGTCTTAATGCCGCTGAACTGGGTCGCAGCGACCTGCGCCGTTGCCATCGACAGCATGTAGTTAGTCGGGGCAATCTCGAAGAATCCCGGCACGAACTTGGTCGTCTCCAGCAGGTTCGTCTGGCAGGACGTGCCGAGCATCACCCCGCCGGCGTTGCTCACCAGCGGCGCCGCGGCGAGGCAATCGGAGTCCGTGGTGCCGCCGAAGATGAGCTTGATGTTGTCGCCCAGCAACTGCCGCACGTCGGAAACGGTCGCGTCCGGACTGGCCTGCTCATCCTTGACCACCAGTTTCAGCTTCCGGCCGTTCACCCCGCCGACTTTGTTGATCTCGGCGATCGCCACGTCGGCCCCGGCGATCTTTGAGTTGCCGATTTGCGCGAACGGGCCGCTGATCGTCTCGATAGCCCCGATCTCGATCGGGCCGGAGGCCGAGCCTCCCGAGCTCGGGGACGAACTACCGCAGGCAGCGAGTGAAACCAGCGCTGTCGCCGTAACCGCGGCCAGCGCGGACCGGCGGAAAGCCACGCTCATGAACACCTCCTAGTGCTGTTCCGCTAAGCGAAACAGCGTTCCAATTAAAATACCATGGTGCCAGTTTGGCGGCTAGACCGCTAGATATCTGTGCCTGACCGCTTCGGCTGCCGCAAATTCGCTGGTACGGCCCTGGTAGACGACGCTGCCGCCGTCCAGGACGCAGACCTCGTCTGCGAGGTCGACGGCGAAACCGGTGTTCTGCTCGGCCAGGATCGCGGTGAGCTGGAACTCGCTCTGCAGCCGTCTCACCGCCTCACCGACCTGCTCGACGATCCGCGGCGCGAGTCCCTCCGATGGCTCGTCGAGCAGCAGCAGCGCGGGGTTGGCGACCATCGCTCTGGCGATCGCGAGCAACTGCTGCTCGCCTCCGCTCAGCGCGTAGCCCGGTCGCGTCAGCAGGTCCTTGAGCATCGGAAACAGGTCAAGAATGCGGTCAACGCCGACGGCCGGGCGGTCCGGGCTTGCGCCCGAGCCGGCTAGTCGCAGATTCTCCCGGACGGTGAGCCTGGTGAAGATCCGGCGGTCCTCGGGTACTAGTTGCAGGCCAGCCCGGGCCGCCTTATGCGGAGCGAGCGACCGCAACTCGGTCTCGCCGTACCGGACGCTTCCTGTCGTTCTGACTCCGGCGTTGGCGATGCTCCTGAGCAGGGTTGTCTTTCCGGCCCCGTTACGACCTAGCAGGGCCAGCGTGCTCCCGCCCGGCACGGCCAGGTCAATGCCGAACAGGATGTGGGCGGCGCCGTAGTACGCGTGCAGATCGCGGACGGCCAGTTCACGCGGCGCCATGAGCCCGCCCCAGGTAGATCTCCCTGACGTCGTCGCGGCCCCGGATTGTCTCGGGCTCACCGCTGCACAGCACGTGCCCCCGGTCCATGACGGTGAGCTGCTGCGCTAGATCGAACACGACCTGCATGTCGTGCTCGGTCAACATGACGGTCAGCCCGCCCAGCGACCAGATCCCGCGGATCAGCTCGACCGTGGCTGCTGTCTCCTCCGGGGACATGCCGGCCGTCGGCTCGTCAAGCAGCAGCAGCCTCGGGCGCAGGACCAGGGCCATGGCGATCTCCAGCCGCTTGCGGTCGCCCTGGGAGAGCGCGCGGGCGGGCCGGCCGGCGACGGGCACCAGGCTGAGCCGCTCGAGTGCCTCGTCTGCCACGACAGAGGCGACCCGCAGCGGCTTGACCCGCCAGAACTGCCTGGCAGACCCGTTGGCCGCGATGACCGCTGCGGCGACGTTCTGCCGCACGCTCATCTCAGGGAAGATTCGCGCCACCTGGAACGCCCGTGCCACGCCGACGGCCCTTACCCTGCGGTGCGCTGCTATCCTAGTCACATCGCGCCCCGCGACCCAGACGGTGCCGCGGTCCGGCCGGTGTTCCCCGGCTATCACGCCGAACAGCGTGCTCTTTCCCGCGCCGTTGGGCCCGATGATCGCATGCAACTGCCCCGCCGGGATAACCAGGCTGACGTCGTCCAGCGCCAGGTTGCCCGCGAAGCGCTTGACGACACCGCGCACCTCAACTGCGCTCGGATCGCCGCTCATGGGGGGTTCTCCTGATCCTGCTCACCGGGCATGGCCACCGTGTCGGTTGACGAGCCGACCGGGACCAGGCCTGTGCGAGCCCCACTGGACCTGGACCCGCTGGCGACCCGCCCGCGCGACCACAGGTCGCTGACGACTGTGGGCAGGCTCAGCAGGCCCCTCGGCATCACGATCAGGACCGCGAGCAACAGCAGGCCGATGTACAGCAGGTAATTGGTAGTCGCCTGGGTGAGGTAGTTCAGCAGGGCCGACAGCAGCACCGCGCCGACCGCGGGTCCCCAGTAATAGGTGATCCCGCCCAGCAGCAGCATGATGATCGGGGTGGCGGACTGGGTCCAGTACAGGCTGTCCGGAGTGACGACCTGGTTGACGTAGGCGAATAGGCCGCCGGCCAGGCCGGCGCCGCAGCCGGCGATGGTGAACGCGACCGCCCGGTACGCCCGGATGTTCACGCCCAGGAACGCGGCCCGGACCGGATCCTCGCGAATTGAGTTGAGCGTGTGCCCGAAGGGCGAGTGCATGACCCGCCAGAAAACGAGCATGCCGATGGCGACGCAGACCACGTCGAGGTACCAGAGATTCGCCGGGTTGTAGAAGTTGATGCCGGCCAGGGCAGGGACGCTGATTCCCGGGATGCCGTTGTACCCGCCAAGCCAGCTGACCTGGACCACGAGGGTGTAGATGGCCTGGGCGATGGCCAGCGTGAGCATCGCGAAGGCGAGCCCGGCGGCGCGCCAGGTGATCAGAGAGGTAACCATGGCCAGGGCGCCGGCCACCACTACGGCAAGCAGCAGCGCCAGCGGAACCGGCCAGGAGCGCGAGGCCGCTTCCGCAACCGCGTAGGCGCCGGCTCCGTAGAACGCCGCCTGCCCGAATGACGGAATGCGGCCGCCACCGAACAGCAGATTGACGCTGGTGGCGAAGAGCACTGCTATGACCGTGGTCTCCCAGAAAAACAACGCACTGCTGCCGACGAGCTGCGGCCAGGCGATGGCGAGCACCCCGAGGGTCAGCAGGCCTGCCGCCGCCGGCGCACGTGGCCGGCGCAAGACTGCCAGTCCGGCTGTCCGCGGGCTGCTCATCGGGTCTCGCGGAGCAGCGCCGTGGAGCCGAGCAGACCCTGCGGCCGGACTACCAGCACCGCCGCCATGAGCAAGTACAGCGAGAAGTCCGCAAGCGAGGGCACATACGTTACGAGATAGGCGTGCAGCAGGCCGAGAGCCAGCGCGGCGATCAGCGAGCCGAGGACGCTGCCGAAGCCGCCGACGATCACGATCGCGAACGACTGCAGGATGAAGGTGACCGCGATGTCCGGCACCATGCTCAGCGTAGGCCCGGCCAGCGTGCCGCCCAGCCCGGCAAGGAAGATGCCCAGGGCGAACGTGGCGGCGAAGACCCAGTTGACGTTCACGCCCAGCAAGCCTGCCATGAACCGGTCTTCCGCCACCGCAGTCAGTTGCCGGCCGAACTCGGTGCGCTTGATCAGCAACTGCAGTCCGGCCACGGTAACCACCCCGGCCCCGACTACCAGCAGGTCGTAGCGCGGGATCTGCGCACTGGCCAGCGTGAACACTCGCACCAGGCCGTTTGGTTCTGGCTGAGTGACCGGGTTCTGCCCCCAGATGAGCTGTGCTACCCCTTCCAGGATCAGCAGCAGCGCATAGGTGCCGAGCAGCGAGGTCACCTCGGGCAGCCGGTAGAGCCTGCGGAACAGCACCCGCTCGGCGGCCAGGCCCACGACCGCGGTGGCTGCCGAAGCCGCGATGATCAGCAGCAAGAACAGCCAGGTCGACACGGCCCGTCCGCGCAGGAACTCGTAACCGAGGTAAGCGCCGATCATGAAAAATCCGCCGTGGGAAAAGTTCACCACTCCCATGACGCCAAGGATCAGCGTCAGACCGCTGGCGACGAGGAACAGCAGCATTCCATCGGTCAGGCCCGTAGCTATGACGATCATTCGCGGCTCCGCCGAATCATCGCGGCGCGCCCTTCCATAGTGTTCCGCTGACCGGTACCTTGTTTCGGTATAGAAACCGTGCCAGAGTCCAACCACGCTGTCAAGGTCTTGGTTCCGGCAGCCGAGGGCTCAGCTGGCGAAAGGGACTTGGCATGACGTCGTCGAAGGACCACGGTTCGGCACCGCCCCGGATCGAGGCCACCGTCCTCGCCGTCGTCCGGACCGCTGATGTGCTCAGCTACATGGCGCGGTCTCCGTCACGCCTGGCCGGAGTGACCGATATCGCCACGGCGATCGGCACCTCGAAGGCGGTAGTCTTCCGGATCCTCTCGTCGCTGCTCGACAGGGACTACGTGGGCTATGACCAGGCCACTCGCCGCTACTTCCTCGGGCCGCAGGCAATTCTCCTCGGGCTGGCCGCAGTCCAGAGGCACGACCTGCGCAGCCTTGCCCACGATCCGCTGGTCGACATCTCCAGGACCACCTCAGAGACCTCGACCCTCTCGGTTCGCAACGGCTGGGAGCGAATTTACATCGACCAGGTGACCCCGGACCGGGACATCAAGATGGTGGTCCCGATCGGCCGGCCGTTCCCGCTGCACGCCGGCAGTTCCTCCAAGGCGTTCCTGGCGTTTCTCCCCGAGGCCGAGCAGGATCGGTACTTCCGCGAGGTCCGCGCCAGGGACCGGCTGACTCCGAGCACGCTGGTCGACGAGCAGCCTCTGCGGCAGGAGCTGGCCGCGATCCGGGCCAGGGGTTTCGCGGCTTCCCAGGGCGAGCGGCAGGTGGGCGCTGCTTCCATTGCCGCGCCGGTCATCGACCAGTCCGGCATGCCAGCCGCGGTGGTCAGCGTATGCGGGCCCATCGACAGGTTCGGACCGCGGGCCGGCGAGGCGGTGGGCCTCTTGCTGGACGCTACCGACTTGCTGTCACGCCAGCTGACCTACACGGGCTGCATTCGCTCAAGGACGAGATAGCGATGTGCCCACGGGGAAGCTCGCTCAAGCTGCGCGGCCAGCTGGAGCAGCACGGACTCCCTCCCGTAGGCCCCCACCAGCTGCACGCCCACTGGCAGGCCGTCCGGCGTCCAGTGCAGCGGCAGCGAAATCGCTGGCTGGCCGGTGACGTTGAACGGGGCGGTGAACTGGCCAAGGTCGGCCACGGCCGGCAGGTCCGGCTCGGCGGGCAGCCGCCCGAGCAGCGGCGGCGGAATCCGGATCGTCGGCGTCACCAGCACGTCGAAGCCGTCAGCCCACCACCTGGCGACCCGGCGCGCATATGCCTGAAGGTACTCGACCGCCTCGATGTAGGCGGTCGCCGTAACCTGCCTGCCGAGCTCGGCCAGCATCCAGTTCCGCGGCTCCACGTCCGCTGGGCCGATGGCCGTGCCGAGGCGCTGCTGCCAGCGGCCGAGGTCGCGGGCAACGGATGCGGTGAAGAGCCGGGTGAAGTGATCGCCCATGGCTTCGTCGTCCAGTGCTGCCAGGTTCGCGGGCTCGACCCGGTGGCCGCACCGTTCCAGCAGCGCTCCGGCCGACTCCACGGCCCGAGCGCACTCCGGGTCGGGCTGGCCGCCGCCGGCAGGCACGCTCACCCGCAGGCCCACCCGGAGCGGAGCCGGATCGATGTGCAGATCCCGGCCGAACGGCCGGCCTGGGGACTCAGCGGCATAGGGATCACCGACGGCGGCACCTCGTACCGCGTCGAGCACCGCAGCGGTGTCACGCACCGAGCGGGTAAGCACGCCCTCGTGGGTCAGCATTCCCCAGTACTCGCCGAAGTCCGGCCCGAGCGAGGTACGGGCCCTGGTCGGCTTGAGCCCGACTACTCCGCACTGGCTGGCTGGCACACGGATCGACCCGCCCATGTCGTTGCCGTGCGCGACCGGGACCAGGCCGGCCGCGACAGCCGCCGCGGATCCCCCGCTCGAGCCGCCGGCCGAGCGGCGCGGGTCCCAGGGATTGCGGGTGGGCCCGTAAGCAGCGGGCTCGGTGGTGAACGCCGTAGCCAGCTCTGGAGTGTTGGTTCGCCCGACGATCACCAGCCCGGCGCGCCGGAACCGGCGGGCAAGTTCGGTGTCGGCCGCCTCGGTCCAGCCTCGGTCCCGCAGCAGCCGCATCCCGAAGTGGTATGGATCCCCGGCGGTGTGGCAGAGAGCGTCCTTGACCAGCATCGGAACGCCGCGGAACGGGCCAGGATGCGGTGCCGCCCTGGCGACGGCAGCGGCCTTGCCGAACATCGGGTGAATGACCGCGTTGAGGACGGGATTGAGCCGCTCGATCCGCGCAATCGCCTCATCGAGCAGGTCCACCGCGGTGCGGGTGCCCGCAGCCACCTGCCCGGCCTGGGTTACGGCATCGGCAAGCTCAGCCACCATCAGACGTCGCCTTCCGCGAGCAGCAGACCGAAGGTAAGGATCCCCCACCATGACCATGTACGTCGAGAGTAACGAGCGGGCCGGGCGCGAAGCGTTGGCCAAGCCGATCGAGCGGGTGCGTCAGGAGGTGATGCGCTTCGTCACCGCCGAAGCTGGGTTCGCGGAAGTGTACACCATCAACGGGAACGGTTACCCGGCGGGACGCACGATGGTGGCACCCATCAATGAGGACTGGTCGGTCGACCTGATCCAGCGCGCGGTGCACAGGCGGCTTGGCCAGTTGCGGCGCAACCCGCGCGTCGAGATCACCTGGGTAGGCGAACCAGCCGCGGACTCGGTTAACGATCGCCCGCACGTCTACGACTGGGGCCTGCAAGTGCCCAGGGTCGTGTTCCTGCGCGGGGTAGCCGAGTTCATGGATGACGACTGGACCATTGCCCGATATCAGCGCCAGACCGCGATTCAGCACGCCAAGGGGCTCACCAGGGCACCGGCGCGCGCGCCGGACAACGTGCGGACAGAACTGGTCGGGATCCACGTGCGCCCGGTGCAGGTCCGGGTAGAGGGCTTCGGGGTCGGCGCCCAGTCGTTCACCTGGTCCATCGGCTCGGCTGACGAAGCCGGGCAAGGCAGGCCGGGGGCGCGTCGGGGCAATGAGTAGACATGCCGCTGGCGGAGTCTGCCCTGGCCGCGGGCGTGACCCGGTGAGCCCAGGGACCCAGGGTGCCTGACGCCCCGATAGGTCCCTGGCGGCTCGACGGCGCGGTCGCGGTCGTGACCGGGGCGGCACGCGGTATCGGCGCCGCCATCGCCCGCCACCTCGCCGGACTGGGCGCGTCGCTGGCCCTGGCCGACGTCGAGCCGATGAATCCCGCCGAGCAGGCAGAACGGCTGCGTGCGCTCGGCGCGCACCGGGTGACGGTGCACCGAGTCGATGTTCGCGACATCTCCTCCTGCATTGCGCTGGTCGCAGCCGTCGCCGAGGAGTTCGGCCGGCTGGACATCCTGGTCAACACGGGGTGAATGCCCGCCATGATTTCGCTGGTACCAGCGAAGCCGAGTGGCGGGACGTGCTTGACGTCAATCTCGGCGGCACGATCCGCATGTGCCGCGCCGCGTTGTGGCTGCTGCGCGCGGCGCCGGCTCCGGCCGTGGTGAACCTTGGCTCGACGGCCGGAGCAGTTGCCGTCGCGGGCTCGGCCGCTTACGGCGTCAGCAAGGCGGCCATCATGCACCTGACCAGGATCCTCGCATTTGAATGGGCGCCAGAGGGAATCCGGGTTAACGCGGTGGCGCCCGCCATCGTGCCGACGGCCATGACTGAGGACGTCCGGCAGTCAGCGGAGTACATGCGGACGAAACTGGCGGCGATCCCGCTGGGCCGGATGGCCACGCCAGACGAGGTCGCTCAGGCCGTGGCCTACCTGTGCGCCCCGGCGGCCGCGATGACGACCGGCCAGACGTTGTTCGTCGATGGCGGCCTCACCATTCAGTGACGCGCGCCTTGCCCGCGAGACGCCCGGCCACTCAGGCCTCGGGCGGCCGCCGGGACGGGATCCGCTCGGACGCCGCCGCCGGATCAGTCACGGCTGGCCGACGGGCCTTTTCCGGCCCAGCCGAGCGCACGGGAAACCTCCTGTGCCGCCGCGATCACCAGTGGCACGTACCGTGCCACCGTCGCTGCATCGAAGCGCGACACTGGGCCGCATACGCTGATCGCGCCGACAACGTCGCCCTCCAACCCGAACACCGGTGCGGCCACAGAGCCGGCGCCGTGCTGACGCTCCCCGCGCGAGGTCGCGTACCCGCGCTCGCGCACCAGCGCAAGCTCGCACCGCAGCCGGGAGGCCGACTGGATCGTCGTCGGCGTGAGGGTCGGCAGCCCGGAACCAATGACCTGCTCGATTACTTCCCGTGGCAGGAACGCGAGGATTGCCCGGCCGGAGGCACCGGCATGCAACGGGTGTCTGCGGCCAAGCTCGACCGTCATCTTTATCTCCTGCGGGCTTTCGAACTGGTCGAGGTAGACGCGACCCAGGTTCGCGGCCTCGGACAGCGTGGTGGTCTCGCCAGTGGTGTCCCGCAGCCGGCGCAGCACCGGTCGAGCGGCGCGGCGCAGATCCAGGTCCCGCAGCACCCTGGTGCCGAGCGCCACCGCAGCCGGGCCGAGCCGGTACTCGCGGGTCACCGGGTCCGTTGCCACGAAGGAGCGGTCCGCAAGCGACTGCAGGATCCGGTGCACGACCGCCTTGCTGAGCCCGAGCCGCCTGGCTATCTCGGTCACTCCGATCGTGGCGGGCCCGTCGGTGAACATGAGCAGCACGTCGGCTACCCGGGCGGCCGCCTCGGTACCCGCAGTCACTGCGCCCTGCTCGGTGCCGAAGCTCACCGCGCCCGGCTCGGCGCCAGGCGCAACACCCGTCTGAGCCTTTCGCCCTCGCCGGGCGGAGTTGCCGGGTCCGGGCGCCCGGCCGGTGCGCTGAGCCACGGTCCGAGCATCCCACACCGGCCGCCCGGACCCGGCAACAACCCGGCAGACACGGCCCGGCCCGCTCCGGCGCAGTCTTGGCGATCGAGGCACCGTTGAGTATTATGCGGCCAGTGGAACAATGTTTCAGTAAGCGGAACAACTAGGCCGGACAAGGCGGTGGCTGGCGCCGACCATGATGCCTCTTGAGGGAATCCGAATCCTCGATGCTTCGACGATTCTGGCCGGCCCGCTTTGCTGTCAGATCCTGGGCGACTTCGGCGCAGACGTCATCAAGATCGAGCACCCGTCGGCCGGCGACAACATGCGCGGCCACGGCTACCAGAAGGACGGCACGCCGCTGTGGTGGAAGGAGATCAGCCGGAACAAGCGGGCCATCGGACTTGACCTACACGCTGATGAAGGAGCCACCATCTTTCGCCGGCTTGCCGCCGCGGCCGACGTGGTGGTGGAAAACTTCCGGCCGGGCACGCTGGAACGCTGGGGGCTCGGCCCGGACCGGCTGCATAGCATTAACCCTGGCCTGGTGATCCTGCGCGTGACCGGCTGGGGGCAGGCCGGCCCGTATGCGTCCCGGCCAGGATTCGGCACCCTCGCCGAGGCGATCAGCGGGTTCGCGCACCTGAACGGCGAGGCGGACGGGCCACCGATGCTGCCGGCCTTCGGGCTCGCGGACAGCATCTGTGGCATCGCCGCCTCGTCCGCCGTGCTGATGGCATTGCGTCACCGCGACCAGCAAAACGGCCGTGGACAGGTCATCGACATGAGCCTGCTGGAACCGATCATGGCAGCGGTCGGGCCAGGGCCGACCATCTACCAGCAACTCGGAATCGTCGAGCACCGGCACGGCAACCGCTCCACCAACAACGCGCCACGCAACCTGTACCGGACCAGCGACGGGTCTTGGGTGGCGGTGTCCACAAGCAGTCAGGCGATCGCCGAGCGAGTGCTCACGCTCGTCGGTCATCCCGAGGTGATCGACGAGCCCTGGTTTGGCAGCGGGCGCGGCCGCGTCGAGCACGTGGACATGCTGGACTCCTACGTCGCGGGCTGGATCGCCGAGCGCAGCCGCGAGCAGGTACTGCGCGCCTTCACCGAGGCCGGCGCCGCGGTCGGCCCGGTCTACGACACCTCCGACATCGTCAGCGACCCGCATGTCCGCGCCACCGAGATGCTCACCACGGTGCCAGACGAGGACCTTGGTCCGCTGCTGATGCACAACGTCATGTGGCGGATGTCGAAGACACCTGGCCAGATCCGGTTCACCGGACGCCGCCTGGGCGCCGACACTGATGCGATACTGACCGGCGAACTCGGCTATGACCCGGCAGATGTAGCCCGGCTGCGCGATGAAGGCGTTATCAGGTGAGCGACGCACTGCTCGACGTGATCCGGAGTGGTGTCCGCCTGGTCGACCTCGGACGGCCGATGTTCACTGGCATGCCGCAGTCACCCAACCATCCCCAGTTCTGGCATACCCTGCCCCGGCGCCATGGCGACATGATCCGGCCGGACGGCGGCTCTGCCGCCAATGACCTGATCGTCACTGGCACCCACGTGGGCACCCACATCGATGCGCTCGCCCATGTCTCGCACGCCGGGAAGTTGCACGGCGGAGCGGATGCCCTGCAAGCCGGCCGCGGCGGACGGTTCACCGAGCACGGCGTGCACACCATCGCGCCGATGATCCGCCGCGGGGTGCTGCTTGACATTCCGCGAGCACGCGGTGAGGCGGAATGCCCGCCCGCTTACGAGATCAGCCCCGCTGACCTCGAAGCCGCCATGCGCGCCGAGCAGGTCGGGGTTGGCAGCGGCGACGTGGTCCTGATCCGCAGCGGCTGGGGCGTCCGGTTCGCCGTAAGCGCGGAAGCCTACCTCGGCCACGCCACCGGGGTACCCGGCATTTCGGAGGCGGGGGCTAAGTGGCTCGCCAGCCGACACGTGCACGCGGCAGGCGCCGACACCATAGCGTTCGAACGGCTGGCGCCTAGCCGCGGGCACACGGTGCTGCCGGCCCATCGCGTGCTGCTCGTGGACGCGGGCATCTACATCATCGAGGCCCTAGACCTGGAGGAACTAGCATCCTTGGCCGTTTACGAGTTCACCTTCGTGCTAGTGCCGATGAATATCGTTGGCGCCACCGGCTCGCCGGTGCGACCGCTGGCGGTCGTGGCCGGTGCCTGACACCACGCTCGCCCAGCGCCTGGCCAACTTTGCCGTCGCCGCGAGCTTCGAGACTCTGCCGCCCGAGGTTGTCGACAGCGTGCGCAAGCGCGTGCTGGACATCCTGGGCATCTGCATCGCGGCCGCTCCGCTGGACACCAGCGCTGCCGCCCGCGCCTATGCGACCGAGCAGGGCGGTATACCGCAAGCACACGCGGTCGGGACGCCCGGCCGCATGCCTGCCACGCTTGCGGCATTCGTCAACGGGGTACTCGCCCACTCGCTTGACTACGACGACACCCACCTGCCGTCGGTGCTGCACCCGAGTGCCACGGTGGTACCAGCGGCCCTGGCGGTGGCCGAGGCGGTCGGCGCGGACGGCCAGGCGACGATCGCTGCGATTGCGGCGGGCCTGGAGACAACCGTCCGCATCGGGATGGCCGGCTACGACGCGCAGAGCGGCAATTCCACGTTCTTCGAGCACGGGCAGCACGCCACGTCGATCTGCGGGGCGCTCGGCGGCACGGTGGCCGCCGGCCTGCTGCAGGGCTTCGACCCAGAGCGCCTCACCCATGCGCTCGCCATCGCGGCGTCCATGGCCGCCGGGCTGATCGAGGCCAACCGTACCGGCGGCACGGTAAAGCGAATGCACTGCGGGTGGGCGGCGCATGCCGCGGTATCCGCGACCCGGCTGGCAGCGCACGGCTTCACCGGGCCGGCCAGCGTGCTCGAGGGGCGCTTCGGCTTCTTCCAGGCATGGCTGCACGGAGTCTTCAATGCGTCGGCGATCTCAGCGGGACTTGGCGAGACGTGGCTGGTACCCGGCATCTTCTTCAAGCCGTACCCGGCTAACCACTTCACCCACGCCGCCATCGACGCGGCGATCTCGCTGCGGCGTCAGGGGCTGCGGCCAGAGCATGTCGCCACCGCCGAGCTAGGCGTGCCAGCACCGATCGTGCGCACGATCGGCGAGCCGGTCGAGGTGAAGCGCACACCGCAGACCGGCTACATGGCGCAGTTCAGCGGGCCCTACGCGGTAGCGGCCGGGTTGTTCGGCGGTAGCGGTCTCGGCGTGGGCCTGGCCGACTTCACCGACCGGCTCGCCAACGACCCGGCGCGGCGGGCGCTGATGGCCAAGGTCACGGTCGCTGCGAACGCGACCTGCACCGAGATCTTCCCGCACCAGTTCCCGGCGGTCCTGCGGGTACGCACTAACGACGGTCGCGAGCTGACCGAGGAAGTCCTGGTCAACAGAGGCGGTCCGGAGCGGCCGCTCTCCTACGACGAACTGGCGACGAAGTTCCGCGATAACGCAGGCCATCGGCTGTCCGCCGAGGTAGCCCAGCTGACCCTGGAACGGGTGTCACGGCTCGACCGGCTTACTGACGTCAGCGGGCTGCTCGCCCCGCTGAGCAACCCGTCCGCCGATGCAGCCAGCCGGCCTGCTGAACCGCAAGGAGACCCCCATGCCCGAGTTTGACCTGCTCGTCAAGAACGCACGCGTCGTCCGACCGGCGGCAACCGACGCCGAGAACCTGGACATCGCTGTCTCCGGCGGCAAGTTCGCTCGCGTGGCCCCGGCCATCCCGGCCGACCTGGCGGCGACGGTGGTCGACGCTGGCGGTCAGCTAGTCTTTCCTGGCGTTATCGACGCCCATCAGCACTGGGGCATTTACAACCCGCTGGCCGACGACGCGGCTAGCGAGAGCCGAGCCTGCGCGCAGGGCGGCGTTACCACCGGCCTCACCTATATGCGCACCGGTCAGTACTACCTGAACCGGGGCGGTCCCTACGAGGAGTTCTTTCCTAAGGTCCTGGACGCGGCCAAGGGCCGGGCGTACGTGGACTACGCCTTCCACATCGCGCCGATGATGAGCACGCACATCGACGAGATTCCGCTGCTCATCGAGAAGTTCGGGGTTACCTCCTTCAAGATCTTCATGTTCTACGGCGGCTTCGGGTTGCACGGCGCGTCCTCGTCACAGCGCGAGTTCCTGATGACTCCGGCGGATGAGTCCTACGACAACGCTCACTTCGAGTTCGTGATGCGCGGAATCCAGCAGGCCCGCGAACGCTTCCCGGAGATCGCCGCCGACATCTCGCTGTCCCTGCACTGCGAGACCGCCGAGATCATGCGGGCTTACACGGCGATGGTGCAGAAGGAGGGCAGGCTCAGCGGGCTCGAGGCCTACTCTGCTGCTAGGCCGCCGCACTCCGAGGGCCTGGCGGTCACCACAGCCGCCTACCTGGCGCACGAGACCCGGCTGCAGAACATCAACCTGCTCCACCTGTCATCCGCCAAGGCGCTGGAAGCCGCCCTGATCATGGCGAAGGCCTTTCCGCACATCGACTTCCGGCGCGAGGTCACCATCGGTCACCTGCTCGCCGACTTCCACACAGCCAGTGGCCTCGGCGGCAAGGTGAACCCGCCGCTGCGGTCCCGTCAGGACGTCGAGGCATTGTGGCAGCACGTCCTGGCCGGCGAGGTTGACTGGGTCGTCAGTGACCACGCATGCTGCCGGGCCGAGGCTAAGTTCGGCAATCCCGCAGACGACATCTTCCTGGCCAAGTCCGGCTTCGGCGGAACCGAGTACCTGCTGCCCGGCCTGATCAGCCAGGGACGAAAGCGCGGGCTGTCCTTGCCGCGGATCGCCCAGCTGGTGAGCTGGAATCCGGCGCAGCGATTCGGCCTGCACGGCAAGGGCACCATCGCCGAGGGCTACGACGCCGACTTCTGCCTGGTCAACCCCGACCGTAGCTGGGTCGTGCGCGCGGCGGGCTCACAGTCGGCCCAGGAGTACACCCCGTTCGAGGGCTTCGAGCTCACCGCCCAGGTCACCGCCACATTCCTGGCTGGTCAGGCGATCTTCAGGGACGGGAAGCTCGTCGGCCAGCCAGCGGGCCGCTACCTGCACCGGCCCACGCGGGTTTCATGAGTCATCGCGGCCGGGGCGATCAACCCGGCCGAGCAGTTCGCGCGCCGAGCGAACAACTGCCACGTCCACCATCCGCCCGCTCGCATCGGTTATCACGCCAGCCGGTGCCCGGCCGAACGCGTCGACTAGGAGCCGCGCCTCCGCGACCTCCTTTGCCGACGGCGAAAACACCTTGTTGATCACCGGTATCTGGGCCGGGTGGATGGCGGTGCGTGCCCTGAACCCGGCTCGCAGCAGTGCTTGACTGGAGGCCAGGAAGGCCTCCAGGTCGCGGAAGTTGGTTGAGGTCGGAGCTATTGGCGCGCCGATTCCGGCAGCGGCCGACGCCACGACTACCTGCAGCCGGAGCGACACCAGCTCGGTGCTGTCAGCCGAGGGACGTATCCGCAGCTCGGCGCACAGGTCCGCCTCTCCGATGCCCAGATGTGCCACCCGCTGCATGGATGCCAGCCGCTCGGCCGACAGCAGGCCGCGCGCGGTCTCGATCAAGGGAACGACGGCGAAGCTTCCGGCTGGCAATCCGAGCGCACGCTCCTGGCTGGCCAGGATCTCGCCAACCTGGCCGAGCAGATCCGGCTCCGCCTTGGAGACGACAACTCCGGCTACCCCGGCGGTGAGTAGCCGCAGGTCTGCCGCTGCCGAGCCGGAGTTGAGCCGCAGCCACAGCTCCGTCGCCTGCGGCGGGTGATCCGGCAACCAGGTGGCGACTATAGCGCGGGCTGCGTCCTTGTCGGCCGACCGCACCGAGTCTTCCAAATCGACGATCAGCGCGTCGGCGCCGCGGGTGGCGGCCGCCCGGAGAAAGTCGGCGCGATCCCCCGGAACGTAGAGCCAGCTGCGGGCGTAGGACACCTCATGAGGATAAGACCGATCATGACTGGCGGCGACGATCGCGCTCACCGGGACTCTGCCCGGCCAGTGACCCCGCCTGATCGGCTCGGCGCAATCGCGACCCGGCCAAGCTGGCCACTCGCGTGCTCGCTCTGGGCCGCGAGCAGCATCTGCTCGCCGCAGCCTGGGGCCCCCGCGGCTGCCGCGGTCATTCGTTCACGCCCGCTGCAAACCGGGCGCCGGAGTGCACCGGTTCCCTGGATGCGGCTCATGGCCGCCACCGCGCCGGTCTATCCAGCAGAAATCGTTGTCGGCAGGCCGGGCCGGCATGACCTCCATGTAGTTCTGGGTCTGCAGCGGGCTGCCGTGTCCGTCGTACTTGGCGTATGCCGGGTACGGGAACAGCGGCAGGCTCACCGTCGCCTGCCCGGAGCTGTTGAGGTGGGTAGCCAGGATCTGGCTCGGCGGCGTCCCGTTCTGCACCCACTTAGTCAGCGGGGTCAGGACGTCGAACGTGCTGACGCCGGGGCCGCCACCACAGTGGTACATGCCCGGGACCATGAACAGCCGAGCGAACTTCTGGGTGGCGTGGATACCGCCAGCCAGGTCCGTGACTTCGTCGTAGTAATACAGCGTCCCGTAGGGCGAGATCAGCGGATCCGATCCGCCGTGATAGAGGATCAGCTTGCCGCCGGCCCGGTCGAAGGCGGTCAGGTTCGGATCGGCGGCGTTGTAGATCAGGCCCTTCCTGGCCAGCAGGCTCAGGTCGGTGTTGAAGTTGAATTGCTGGACGCTGTAGGACGGCGATGGCTCCTTGGTGAAGGCCAGGTACCGCAGATACTGATTCGCGAAGTCGGCCGCGAACGGTAGGCCCTGCCCGGGCACGGCCACATCGAGTGCGGCCCAGCCGTTTTCTGATCCGGCCGGAAGCCCGCCGCCCGGATACAGGGAGACGCCATGCTTGTTCACCGGTCCGGTGTAGATCTCCTCGACTACCTTCACCTGAGCCGACGTCAGGCAGTTCGCGCCATCGGTGCCGGCCGGGCAGGTCAGTGCGGCCGGGTCTGGGTGACAGCCGGCTGGATTCGTGATCAGCCCGTTGGGCCCGGCGCACTTGGCGTAGATGGCGTTGTTGACCAGGGCCAGCTTGGAGCTTGGCAGGATCTGCGTGCCGGAGGCAGTGTAGTTGATCTTCTGCATCCAGCCCTGAGCCACTGCGGCCAGGTAGTTCTGCAGCCAGTTGGGATCTCCGGCGGCGATGCCGTTGAAGTCCCTCGGATAACGCTGCGCTTCCATCAGGCCCTCACGACCGCCGTCTGAGCAGCCGTCGAAGTAGCTGAACTTCGGCATGCTGCCGTAGAAGGTGTCGATGATCTGCTTGCTCGCCAGCGTGACCACGTGCACCGCCCGGTAGCCCCAGTCGACCTGGCCGGGCAGGTTGTTCCAGGCCCATACGCCGTCAAGTTCGCTCGGGCTGTAGTGGCCCTGGTTCTCGGCGACCACCGCGTAGTTATCGGTATTGCCGGCATGCACGACGTTGAGCGCCACGTTCCCGCAGAATCCGCCGCAGCCGACGAACAGCAGATTCCGGTTCCAGGCCTGCACCGGGAGCATGAGCTGGAATTGCACCTGCGGCGCGACATACCCCTGCACTTCGCAGTAGGTATTGCCGTTAGTCGCGGTGAGCGCGGCCGATGAGATCACTGTTGGCGCCGCGGCCATCCCGGTGAAGTTGTGCTGCGCGAGCGCCGGGCACCGGGTGCTGGCGCTCGCCACCGTTACCCCGGCTGACGTGGACGTATAGCTCGCGGTCAGCGTGGTCCCCGAGGCGGCTTTCGAGGTACTGCCCAAGGCCTGCGATCCGGCCAGCGCGAGCAGCATCGCCACCGCGAGGAAGGCCGAGAGCGTCATCCTGGGCATGAGCCGTTGTCGAGACGTTCTGACTAAGTGGGTGACTCCGTAAGTTCGTTGGGGGTCAATCGGCGGGTTCGGGGTCGAGGCCGGCGAGGTGGATGGTGCCGCCGCCGAGGGCGTCAGCGTCTCGGCGTGGATGACCGCGGCGGCCCGGCGGGCCCTGCGGGTCCGATCGGGACTTGCGGCTGTCGCCGAGTGGGAAGCCGACAACGGGCCACTGACCGCCGAGGAGCTGGACGCCGCGCGGCGCCGCGCCGGACAAGCCGGCGAGCGCCAGACCGCATGACAGCGGTCGTCTACGACGCAGGCGTCCTGGTCGCCGCCGACTGCAACGTCCGCGCCGTGTGGGCTGATCACCGCGTCCGGCTCGAAG
>DAHVAR010000215.1 GCA_027314515.1 Actinomycetota bacterium | reverse complement strand
TGTGTGTTATCCAAAATTTTGGATAACCAGCATTATGGCGACAAGGCAGTTATGCCGACCCGTGTGTGGGGATGCCCGTGGGCGCTGCGCGTGCCGCTGATCGTGCTCGGCATAATTCACAGGCTCTCGAGGTAGGCGAGGAGCTGGTCGGGGGCCTTGTACCGGCCCGGCTGGACGTCCGGCGGCGTGGTGCGGGCGAGGGCGCGTTCCTTCATCTCAAGGTCGGCATGGATGTAAACCTGCGTCGCGCGTGTGTCCTCGTGTCCGAGCCACAGGGCGATGACGCTGGTGTCCACGCCGGACCGCCGCAAGGACATCGCCGTCGAGTGGCGCAGGACGTGGGGGGCGAGTTTCTTGGATGCCAGGGTCGGGCAGGCTTCCGCAGCGGCCGGCTTGTAGTGGTTCAGGCGAGCCTGGAAGGCGTCGCGGGACATCACGCCGCCGCGGCGGGCGGGGAACAGCGGGTCGTCTGGCTGTCCGGAGCGTTCAGCGAGCCAGCCGCGCAGTACCGCCGCGGTCGGCTTGTCCAGCGGGGTGCTGCGTTCCTTCCTGCCCTTTCCCGTGCAGTGGACGTGGGCTCCGGTGCCGAGGCGGACGTCGGCGCAGGTGAGGTGGGTGAGCTCGGAGACGCGCAGCCCGGTGCGCAGGGCGGTGAGGATCATGGCGTGGTCGCGGCGGCCGATCCAGGTGGCGCGGTCGCAGGCGGCCAGCAGCGCGCCGGCTTCGGCGTCGGTGAGCCAGCTGATATCGGTGCGGGCGGAGTGGCTCCCGTCGATGGCCAGGACCCGCTGGATCTCCGCGGCGTCCTCAGGGGCCCGCAAGGCGGCGTAGCGGAACATCGAGTGGATCGCCGCCAGCCGCGCGTTGCGGGTGCGCAGGCTGTTGCCCCGGCCGGTTTCCAGGTGGCGCAGGAAGCCGGTGACCAGGTCGTGGTCGAGCTGGCTGAGGTTCATCTTCCACGGCGGGGTGCCGGTCGCCTCCTGGGCGAAGGTGAGCAGCAGGCGCCAGGTGTCGCGGTAGGCGCTGATCGTGTGGGGGCTGGCGTGCTTCTGCGTGAGCAGCTTGTCGGTGAAAAAGCCCTGCAGGACCGGGGCGAGACGGCTCATGAGGTCTCCTCGGGGGTGTCGTAGAGGCGGGCCATCCGCTCGGCGGCCTGCGCCATCAGCTCTGGCGACGCGGAGATGTACCAGAAGGTGTCGGCGGGATCGACGTGACCGAGCCACGTGGACAGCAGCGGCATGCGGGCGTCGACGTCCGCGCCGTCCCGGTACCAGCTGACCAGGGTGGCGACGGCAAAGGAGTGCCGCAGGCTCATCGGGACCGGCCGGCACCGGGGCGTCAGCGGGCGCAGCCCGGCCCGCGCGGCCAGCCGCGTGAAGACGTAGCCGAAGCGGCGCTGGTTGACCGGGGTGCCCAGGACAGATGTGAAGAAGCTGGTGCTGTCCCGGGCGGGGAACTCCAGGTCCCGGAGCCGGGCGTAGCCGGCGAGCTCGGCGACGGTGCTGGGGTGCAGCAGGATCTCGCGGGCCTTGCCGTACTTGCCGTGCACCACCATGACGCCGGCCCGCAGGTCGACGTCGGAGACGTTCAGGGTGAGGGCTTCGCGCGGGCGAAGGCCGGCCACCGCGAGCAGGCCGATCAGGGTCCGGTAGGTCGCGGCGTGCAGCGCCGGTCGCAGCGTGGCGGTGGCGGCGATCAGCGCGGCGATGTCGCCGGCGGACAGCAGGTAGGGCGCGGACCGGTGATACTGGCGCGGCAGCAGGTCAGCGGGCGGGACCTGGTGGGCCGGGTCGAGGCCGTGCAGGTAGCCGGCGAAGCCGCGGACGGCGCTCAGCCGCAGCCAGTGATAGTAAGGTGCGGCGCCGGCCGGGAGGGTCGCCCACGCGACGGCCAGGTCGGCCGTCACGTGAGCGGCGCCGAGGTTGTCGAGGTGGGCGGCGAACTGCCGCACCTGGCGGCCGGGAGTGAGCAGTTCGAAGCCGAGTGACCGGCGCAGCGCCAGGTAGTCCTCGGCGGCCTGCCGCAGGCCGTTCACGATGCTGCCTCTGCGGGCCAGGGCCGGACCAGCGCGGCCAGCGCCGTCCGGTCGACTTTGGCATAGATCGCGGTGGTTCTCGGGTCGGAGTGCCGCAGGATTTCCCCGACTTCGGGCAGCGACGCGCCCGCCGCGAGCAGGCCGCTGGCCAGCGAGTGCCGCAGGGTATGCGGGCCGCACTCGGGGACGCCCGCCCGGCGGCATGCCTGGTGGACGATCGCGCCCAGCCCGTTGGCCGCCAGTCCCCGGAAAGGCGGCAGGATGGTGAGGAACACCGCCCGGTCCGCCGCGTGCCGCCTTTCCCGCAGGTAGCCGGCCACTGCCTCGCCCACGTCCCAGGGGCAGCGGGAACACGTCCGTCCGGCCGCCCTTGCCGCGGATCGTGACTTGCCCGGCCCGCCAGTCGAAATCGTCGAGGGTCAGGCGGGCCATGTCGGCCGAGCGCAGGCCCAGCCGGGCGTATGCCAGCAGGACCGCGTAGTCGCGGCGGCCGGCCTCGGTGGCGCGGTCGCAGCTGTCCAGCAGCGCCGTCACCGTCGCGGCGTCCACCCGGGCGGGCAGCCCGGCCAGCCGCCACCGGGCCACCCGCGGGACAGCCGACGCCAGGTCCCGCGGCACCAGGCCGCCGGCTGCAGGAAACGCAGCACCGACCGGGCGACCTGCGCAGTCAGGATGGCACTGCCGGCGCTGCGGCGCCGTGGCTGGCTCTTGAGCTGCCGTTCCAGGATGGCGAGCACGTCCGGGCCGGTCAGCCCCGCCAGCACCTCGCGCAGCGGATCGCCGACCTTGTCCAGGAACGCCGCCGCGAACCAGGAATAGGTCCGCACCGTCGCCTCGCTGAGGCCGCGCTCGCCGCGCAGGTACCGCTGATAGGCCGCCAGCAGCGCGTCGCGCTCGCTCGCCGGCACGCCGTCAGGTTCCGGCAGCACACCCTGATCACGGAGATACCCCAGTACCGGGGCTAGGGCCCGCACCGACGCCAAGCGGCGGCGCCTGACGCGCCCGGCCGGCACGAACCGCTCCGCCGCTGAGGGGGACAACTGGCCGATGTCCAGCCCCTTGGCCGGACATCCACGCGCTCAGCTCGCGCATCAGCTGCAGGTGCCGGTAGATCGAGTCGGTACTCCAACCGCGGGCGGCCAGATCCGCGGCGAATCCCGCCGCATAGCAGCCCAGAGGCCCGGTGACCAGGGACGCTGAACGATCGAATAGAGCCATCCATGCCTCCTCGGTTCAGCCCGATGAGGTCAGCGTGACTCCTTGCCCGAGAT
>DAHVAR010000075.1 GCA_027314515.1 Actinomycetota bacterium | reverse complement strand
GGTGAGCAGTTCGCGGAGATGCCGAAGCCCGCGTAGCTCACTAAGGCCAGGGTGGCGGTCGCGGTATTTGGCCTCGCCGATGAATACGACAGGGGTGTCCGGGGTGCGCGGCCGGGCGCCCCGCGCGAGGGCCAGGACGTCGATCTCGTGGCTCGTCTTGTGCTCACGGCAGGCGATGACTGTCTGTCCGACCGGGCCAACGGTCAGGCCCGCTTCCGCAGCAGCGTAGCGGGCGGTCCACTCGGCGGCGATTGACTCGAAGTGCGGCCCGTAGATTTTCGACTCCACGGTGTGCTTTGCCTCCGACCAGACCTGGAGCGCTCGCCCGGCCTCCAGATCGGCTAGGTAAGGCTCGATAACCAGCTGGTGGAAGCGGACCATCGGGTCGGCGACTGTGACAACGGGCCTCCTGTCAAGGAGCAGGTCGTGCCGGCGGTCGATGAACCCGGCCGCAGCCAGCGCGGCGAGTTGGTGCGCCAGCGACGTCGCCGGTCGGGCGAGCAGGCCGCCGATCTTCGTCGGCGATGACTCGCCCGCCGCGATGGCCGCGAGGACGGAGCTGTAGAGGGCGGTGTCGCGGATTCGCGGGTCCTCGTGCACGACCCGGCGGGCCTCGTCGAACAGCGGCATGGACGGCCGCAGCGCGTTGCGGGCCAGCCAGCCGCCGAGGCTGGCCGGGTCCTCTGGCACGTGCGGGTCTGCGACCAGCTCTCGGTAGCCGGGCGTGCCGCCGACGATGGCGCTGTGCGCGAAGGCAGCGGCCGGGTTAGCGATCCCCCAGTACCCTCGCGCGTCCCGGTAGCCGAACGGCGGGATCCGCAGTTCGAGCGCGGCCCTGCCGCGTAGTGCCCTAGTCCCCGACAGCAGTTCTGCCATGACCGAGATAGCCGACCCGCAGAGAATCAGGCGCAGCCGACTGGCTGCCGGGCCCGCGCCCGGCCGCAGGCTGTCATAGAGCACCTGCACGATCGACGGCAGACCGGGCGTCTCGTGCGCCAGGTAAGGGAACTCATCCATTACCAGCAGCGCTGGCGCTGTCGAAGGAACTTCCGGGCCCGGCCGCGCGGTCAGCACTTCCATGGCAGTCCGCAGCGCCTGCTCCCAGCCACCGAAGCCGAACGCACCAGCCGGCAGTCCCGCCCAGGCCGCGAGCGAATCCCCGAACCGCCGAAGCGATACCGGCTCAGCCTGCTCGGTCGCCAGGTGATAAAGCCCGCCGACTGCGTCGGCTAGCCGACGCAGCAGGTACGACGTCCCCTGCCGGGGTCTGCCGTAGACCACAGCGATCCGCAGCCCCGGCAACGGTGACATGACGAAGTCGGCCAGGTCCGACCACTCCGCGTCACGGCCGAACACGTCCGCAGGCTTGTCCAGGCTGCTGCTCTTCAGCCCCATCCTCCATCAGCTCGACTGCAGTTATATTAAGCGCAGTCGAGCTACATTTCACAAGTGTGAGGTGAGGGCACCGCATCTGACATCATCGCGATGTGCAGCGTCAAAGCGTTCGGGATCTGGCGATGGCCGAGGCTCCGGACTTTGAGGCCGCGTTGGCGGCATTCGTGAAGGACGACCGGCTGCCAGGCGGAGCAGCCGGCGTCGTGTATGCAGATGAGCTGGTCTGGTCCGCCGGGGTCGGATTCGCGGACCTAGCGGCCCGCAGGGCATCCGAGCCGGGCATGATGTACGCCATCGCCTCGGTCACCAAGACATTTACCGGTACGGCGGTCATGCAGCTTCGTGACGCTGCCCGATTGGACCTCGATGATCCGGCCGTTGGGTGGCTCCCTGAGCTGCGCCAGGCCGTGAGCCCGTTTGGACCGGTTGAGGCGGTGACCATCCGGCGGATGCTCTCGCATGAGTCGGGGCTGCCTGCTGAACCGCCAGGGACCGACTGGGCCGTTCCTGCCTACCATGGCGATCCGGCGCAGACGCTCGGCCAGGCGAGTGCGATCGCGGTCACGCTCCCGCCGAACGCGCAGCACAAGTACTCCGATCTGGCCTACCAGTTGCTGGGCGAGATCGTCACCCGGGCAAGCGGCACTCCGTACCCGCAGTACCTGCGGGAGGCGATCCTTGAGCCGCTGGGCATGGAGTCAACCGGCTTTCTGCCGCTAGCGGCGGAGCTGTCGGCACGCCGCGCGACTGGCTATAACTGGCGGGCACTGTCAGACGAGCTGGATCCGGCGCCATCCATGCCTGCGGTGTGGGCTGAGGGCGGCCTGTGGTCGTGTATCCAGGACCTTGCCACCTGGCTGTCCTTCCAGCTGAGCGCATACCGTGACCTGCCAGTGCGCTCGCCAGTGCTGTCTGCTGCGTCGCTGCACGCGATGCACAAGCCCCGCTACCTTGCCGACGACGACTGGACCCAGGCCTGGGGAATCTCGTGGTGCGCCACCCGCCAGGACGACGTCGTGTGGATCACCCACTCCGGCGGCGTGCCCGGTTTCACGAGCACCATATGCTTCGACCCCAGAACCCAGGTCGGCGCAATCGTCCTACTGAACGGAACCAGCGGCAGCACAGCACTCGCTATCGGGCTTGCCGCGCGTGCCCGTGCCCTGGCCAGAACCCGTCCGTCACTGGTGGAGTTGCCTGCACCAGCACCACCCGAGTACCTGCCACTGCTCGGCGTTTACGGCAGGCCCGGCCTCGGCGGCTGGCTTATAAGGCTCGAATGGCGTGACGGGAAGCTCACCTTCACCACCCCAGAGTCGGCAGCGTGGCAGGTCACGCTGTCACCGACCAGCGGCCCAGACGCGTTCTCCATCGAATCGGGGGGAGAGCCGATAGGAGAATATGCGCGGTTCCAGCGCGCTCCCAACGGTCAAGTCGGGTCCGTGCACCTGATGGACACCACCTGGTACCGGCTAGAACGCCTTGGACGATGAACTGAGTGTGCACGAAACTCGGGGGTGCCCGAAGCGTTGCCGTGGGTCGCGATCTTGCTCACCCAGCTGCGCGCCGCCGCTTCTGACCTGCCACACGGCCTGGATCACCGACGCCGGGAATCGGCCACCCGAAGGCGACCGACTGACCGGCCCCGCTGAGTTCCGTGCGCATCTGGTCGCCCGGCCGCGTGGCATAGGTACGCTCTGACCGTGATGCACCGGCTACCGCGCGAGTTCTTCGCCCGGTCAGCAACCGAGGTCGCGCCGGACCTGCTCGGCTGCGTGCTCTGGCATGACAGTCCGGCGGGCCGGGTCGCCGTCCGGCTGGTCGAGGTCGAGGCATACCAGGGCGCGAGCGACCCGGCGTCGCACGCGTTCCGCGGCCGGACCGCACGCAACGCGGTCATGTTCGGCCCGCCCGGTCACGTCTACGTTTACTTCACCTACGGCATGCATTTCTGCGCCAACCTGGTGTGCCAGCCGTCCGGGCAGGCGGAGGCGGTGCTGCTGCGGGCTGGCGAGGTGGTGGCCGGGGCGGAGCTTGCCACCCGGCGGCGGATGGGGGAGAACGGCCGGTCGGCAGTTGACCTGGCCCGCGGTCCGGCCAGGCTGTGCCAGGCGCTCGGTGTCGATCGCGGCCTTGATGGCGCCGATGTCTGCACGCCGGGCATGCCGCTGGGGATCGGGCCGGCCTTGCCGTCCGGCACCCCCGCGGCCTCGCCTGCCGTCATCAGCACCGGGCCCAGGGTCGGCGTCAGCCAGGCAGCCGACTGGCCCTGGCGGTACTGGCTGGCCGGGGACAACCACGTTTCCTTGTACCGGGCGTCGAAGCCAAGGCCCGCGAGGCCGAAACCGGTTACCGGTGCCGGCGCCGAGAATGGGACGATGCATCGGTGAGCGACATCATCGACGACTTGCAGTGGCGGGGCCTCATCGCCTTGTCCACCGACCCGGACGACCTGCGCAAGGCGCTGGATACCGGGATTGTCACGTTCTACTGTGGTTTCGATCCGACAGCGCCTGGGCTCCACATCGGCAACCTTGTCCAGTTGCTCACCATGCGGCGGCTGCAGCAGGCCGGCCACCGGCCGATCGCCATCGTCGGCGGCGCGACCGGCCTGATCGGCGATCCGGGCGGCAAGTCGGTGGAGCGCGTGCTGAACCCGCGCGAGCTGGTGGCCGAGTGGGTGGAGCGGATCCGGGCGGAGGTCAGCCGGTTCCTGGACTTCAGCCCTGGCCCGGCCGCGGCGACAGTGGTCAGCAACCTGGACTGGACCGGCCAGCTGTCCGCCATCGACTTCCTTCGTGACATCGGCAAGCACTTCCCGGTGAATCAGATGCTGTCTCGCGAGGTGGTCCGGGCCCGGCTGGAGACCAGCGGGATCAGCTACACCGAGTTCAGCTACCAGATCCTGCAGGCCAACGACTACCTGGAACTGCACAACCGGCACGGCTGCACGCTGCAGCTGGGCGGCAGCGATCAATGGGGCAACCTGGTCTCCGGCGTCGACCTGATCCGCCGGGTTACCGGCGACACGGTGCATGCCCTGGCCACGCCGCTGATCACCAAGCCGGACGGGACCAAGTACGGCAAGACCGAAGGCGAGGCCATCTGGCTGAGCCAGGACCTGATGAGCTCATACGCCTTCTACCAGTTCTGGCTCAACCGTGCCGATGCCGAGGTGCCCGGCCTGCTGAGGGCGTTCTCGTTCCGCTCCCGCAGCGAGATCGAGGAACTGGAGCGGGACGTCGCCGAGCGGCCCGCGGCCCGCCGCGCCCAGCGGCTGCTAGCCGATGAGCTCACAACCCTGGTGCACGGCGAGGCGGAACTGGCCCGGGTGCAGGCAGCCAGCCAGGCGCTGTTCGGCCAGGGCGACCTTCGGGTGCTCGATGCGGCGACGCTTGCGGCCGCGGTAGCCGAGGTGCCGCACGCGGAGATCGGCATTGGCGCGGCAGACGGAACTGGCGGGCTGCCGCCGGTGGCCGATCTGATGGCGGAAACGGGGATCGTTCCCAGCAAGTCGGCCGCCCGGCGGGCGATCGCGGAAGGCGGCGCCTACCTGAACAACGAGAAGGTCACGGCGCAAGACGCCATGCCGGCCGCGACCGACCTGCTGCACGGCGAGTACCTGGTGTTGCGGCGGGGAAAGCGGACAGTCGGTGCGGTGCGGGTCCGCCGGGGCTGAGGGCGTCGGCGAGCGGGCGTAGACGCTGCTGCGTCTTGCGGCTATCCGCAGTGGTATCTGCTGGCCTACGGGTCGCTTGCCGGCCCTGCTCCGGCCTGGATGGCACCTGCCCGGCGCCCTAAGGCCCCTGGGTAACCGGATGAGAGCATCGCCGTGCTGCACAAAACGCACGGACGGTCAGTGCGCCTGCCCGCCCCTGTCGTTGCCGACGAGCGGGGCGGCTCCAGCTTCACCGAGGACGTTCGCCAGCTTGAGCAGTGGCGGCAGCGCTACGGCCGGCTGAGACAGGATGCTGGGATCGTCGGCTAATGGCAGATGCTGATTCAGGCCAATAAAGCGACATTAGTCACAACGCTGATGCGAGCGGCCCGGCCGGCCTCCCGCCCTCGGCCGGGCCTGGCGGTCGGTGCAGGCCGCAGCTTCTGGCAGGCTCCGGCGCCGGCATCGTCGCAGCTAGCGGGCGTAAGCGTGAAGATCCGGCGCGAGCGGGCGGTCAATTTCCGGCGCCGCCCGGCTGCCCGATTTGACTTGCGCGCCTTTGCTGCCTAATGTTTCGTCCTGCGCCGAGAAACCGGGTAGCCCGCGAGGGCGGGCCGCTCAGGGCGCCACCCAGCGAAAATCCCCCCACCACGTGGCGGCTTCATGTCGGTGATCCGGCATCGGGTCGGCGCGTTGCGGGTATGCTGAGTGGACCGGAAAGATCCAAGTTTGAAGAACTTAGTTAACTGGCTTGACAGTCTGATGGCAGTCGGGTAAGTTAGCAGGGTTGCCCCGGAGGCGGTTGATAAGGCCGCTGAAGGTGAGCGTCCGCTCCTTGAGAACTCAACAGCGTGCTAAAAGCCAGTGCATATGCACATCCTCGTCAATGGCGGACGAAACCGACTTGTCGGTCGCGTCCACCGACGATTATTGCCAGATCGTCTCGTTGGCTAAACGCCTGCGAGGCATCTCTTCAAGTCTGCACTCCGCTGACGCCTCCGGGCATTAGCGGCTCTGCATATAGACATTCAACGGAGAGTTTGATCCTGGCTCAGGACGAACGCTGGCGGCGTGCTTAACACATGCAAGTCGAGCGGAAAGGCCCTTCGGGGTACTCGAGCGGCGAACGGGTGAGTAACACGTGAGCAATCTGCCCTTAGCTCTGGGATAGCTCCGGGAAACCGGAATTAATACCTGATATGACCATGGCCGACATCGGCCGTGGTGGAAAGATTTATCGGCTAGGGATGAGCTCGCGGCCTATCAGCTTGTTGGTGGGGTAACGGCCCACCAAGGCGACGACGGGTAGCCGGCCTGAGAGGGCGACCGGCCACACTGGGACTGAGACACGGCCCAGACTCCTACGGGAGGCAGCAGTGGGGAATATTGCGCAATGGGCGAAAGCCTGACGCAGCGACGCCGCGT